>JAYUPZ010000270.1:0-1848 GCA_043759805.1 Myxococcales bacterium
TGGCTGCTCGCCTCAGCGAGGACGCGGTAACTGAGTTTCTCGATCGCCTTGATGCGCACGAGGTTGCAGCGGACATTTATTTGCCCGTGGATTTCGACGGTGTGTTGAAGGTTGGTGACTACCGAGTCGCATCCGCCCAGGCATTGTCCGGCGCCCTCGAAGAGCTATGCGAAGAACTCGGCATCGAAGAGGAAGCCGATGAAGAAGAGGAAGAGGACGACGATCCGAGCGAGGATCACCTCATCGCGACTCAGCTCAAAAACATCTGGCAGTTGATGAACGACGCCTGCGAAGAATCAATCGACCGATTGATGCCACTGCACGTTCAGGTTTGACTACGGCTGCAGTCGGGTCGGTTCTGCGGCCCGCCATGCGTCGTACGGGACTTCCTTCGCTGTATGGTCGATGAAGAAGGTTCCCTTTTTATTTGAAATGACGGCATCGGGATAGCCGTCGCCCGCGACGTCGCCTGCCACGACCTGCGTTCCAACGCCGGAATCCGTGTCCATTCGATGCGGCACGAATTCGACGCCGCTGGCCGTTCGGGTAAGGCGAAACCAGTACAGAACCGCTTCCGCGTTCGGACCCTCCGGATCGCCGTCTGGCCCGTGTGACCAAAAGCGCTTGCCCGTGACGACGTCGAGCAAGCCGTCCTGATCCATGTCAATAAGCGCCAGCGCATGAAGCTCCGCGAACCGGACACCAAACGGATTATCGGTGGTCTTATCTCCGAGCACGTCGTGCTTCACGAACGCGCCCTTGCCCGCTGCGACCTGTTCAAACCAGGCCAGACCGAAGCCATGCGCCGCAAGACTGGTGACGACATCGTTGTCGCCGTCTCCATCGACATCGAATGCAAACATTTGTGCGCCACCCCAGGGTGAAAATTCAAACGGATGACGCTCCCATTCCGGATCACCTGCAAGCGTGGTCGGTTGTTGCCACCAGCCCGAACGCTCAAGCAGATCCGTTTTGCCGTCACCATTCACGTCCCCCACCCCCATTCCGTGGGTAAAGTTGATTCGACCGCCGTCTTTCGAGATGCGATGGAATTGCCAGGGCGCAGTGGGATCGCCGGGCAACGGTGTTGCATATCCGTAGTCTCCCTTGTGAATGCAAACAAGCTCGCGTCGGCCATCGCCCGTTAGATCGTCGTAGGTCGGCGATTCGTTATCCGTTGTCGAAAGCATCAAATGGCGTTGCCACGCGAAGGTAGACAACTCGGTCAGCACCTTGGCGCCAGGATTGCGGTACCAGAAGGTTTCCTGCCCCGGAAAACCAACCTGAACGATGTCGACCCATCCGTCCACATCCAAATCATCGGTGAAAATGAAAAAATCATTCGAGTAGCTGGTTGCCCCATCAAACGTACGACCATCGTAATACGAAAAGCGATTCGAGAACCCGGGACCACGGTACCAAAACGATCCGGCAATCAGATCATTGTGACCGTCGCGATCCAGATCGGCAAAGCTGGCGCCCTCGGCCCGAAACGTGGTGTCGAGGGTTTGCCGGGTGAACGTATGAATGAGGTAACGCCCGGACGCAGCGTCGGGGCTCCCACCCGACCCGGATTGGACCCCCGGTTGGGAAGCAACGGGCTCACTTCGGCACCCGAACATCCCCCCAAAACCAACGACCCCAAAACCAACGACAAGCACCAGGCGGACGCAAAAATTATCCATATCAACCCCCAAATCTTACATCACGGGCAGGGCGATCCCGAATGGGGGCTGTGCGATGCTGACACCATGCTCAACAACGCCGCCGAAATACGCCGCCGCGCCCAGGAAGCCATCGCCGGCGGGGTCGTCTCGCTAAACCGAAAGGTCGAGCCAGCCATTGTGT
>JAYUPZ010000271.1:0-18673 GCA_043759805.1 Myxococcales bacterium
GTTTGCATGAACGACTCGATCGAGAGAAAATTGTGGGTTTCGGGAATGAACACCTGGAAGGTCACGACCGCACCCGGAACGAGTGGGCCAATGTTCTTGCCCCCGACGCCCACGACGCGCTCGCGAGATGGACCTCCGTTTTCAATGTCGTAGGCGAGCGAGGCACGACCCGCAAAAAATGTGCTTTCCGAGCGCACCGGTTCGTGAACGGTGCACGCCGAGCAGCGCGCGAACGTCAAATCGTGCCATTCCTGTGTGTCGGTCTCGAAGTGGAATCGAATCCCGTCGGTACCGGAAGTACCACCCGTCGAACCGATCCCCGTTCCGCGGCTGCCCCCCGTCGTCGCAGGCGAACCGCCTTTTCCGCCAACCGATGTTCCAGCGCCACCGCCAGAGCTGGTTGTTTTGCCCGCTCCTCCCGAACCACCTTGGACCTGGGTCCCCCCGCCCATTCCGCCGTTGACACCCCGGCCACCATTGGCAGTGCCGTTTGGTCCGTCCTCGTCGCCGCCCCCACCGCCAACCGCGTTGGTTCTGGAACCCATGGAGCCACCCTCGGCTCCGCCTGAACGGGATGACTCGACGGCCAGGTTGGAAGAGTCAATCGAACAGGCCAACCCCGAAAATGCGACCAACAACAAAGACAACCGGGTTCGCATTGAACTTGGAGTCTAGCAATCAGTGGATCAACCGAGCAACCCCTACATGGTGAGCTCCCCGAATCACCCCGATAATCGGTTAATGTACCGGCCACCATGGGTCAAACAGTTGGACAGGCCAGAAGCACTGCGTTGGCAAGCTTGCAAGCGAACGAATATCCCACGGCATTGCGAGCCTATGCATTTTTGCTCGACGCATTTCCGGGCGATCTGCATCTGCGATTTGCTATCGCCGAAGTGGCCGCGCGACTCGGCATGGCCGACGAAAACAAGCAATTGCTGCGCAAGCTCGGTGCGTTTGCTGTACCCGCTGGTTATCCCTTGTTGGCGATTGCTGCCGCCCACGCGCAAGAAGCACCCATGCGAACGCCGTTGCTCACGGCCATTGCGGAAGCATACGGCGCAGGTTCGCCACGACTCGGTTCGGCGACTGCTCGACCGGGCATCTCGGATCTCGACAGCACGATGGCCGACTTCGCCACCGATCCCGCACCGCTTGATGCGGTCGTGGACCGCTGTCTGGCCCAGGCTGCGGATATCCAGACGCACGGCCCAACACCGCCGACGCTTGCGCCCATCCCACTTTTATCGGGACTTGGTCGAAACGAGCTGCTCGCGGTCTTGCAAGGACTGCGTGTGTTGCGTTTTAAAGATCGCGAAGTCGTCGTGCGACAAGGGGATCCCGGGCGATCGCTTTACCTCGTCGCCGCGGGTGAACTTGTCGTCTTCACAACGGATGCCGCGGGCAAGCACCAGGAGCTGGCCCGGTTGCGGGAGGGCAACCTCTTCGGTGAAATGGCCTTGCTGACGGATCAGCCGCGCAGCGCCTCGGTTGCAGTGATGGGCGAAGCCACGATCATCGAGCTCGAAAAATCGGCGATCGCAAACGCGGCAGCTCAGTTGCCATCCATCGCAGAAAATCTGGATCGCTATGCGCGCGAGCGCCTGGTGAAAAATCTGATGGCGACGTCGCCCTTGTTTCGCCCCTTCGCGAAAGAACAGCAGGTCGAGCTGCTCAAACGGCTCGAGGGGATAGAATACGGTGAAGACAACGTGATTCTCGCGGAGGATGGACCGGGGACCGGGCTTTTCATCGTGCTGACCGGCGAGGTGGAAGTTTCGTCTGCAGAAAGCGGCACGAAGGTTGTGTTGGCCCACCTGCACTCGGGCGACATGTTCGGCGAAATGTCCTTGCTTTCAAGCCAACCCACCTCCGCCACGATCACCAGTACGCGACCGAGCACCCTGCTTTTTTTACACCGGGATATCTTCGCGAGCTTGGTTTCGGCTGTGCCCGCCCTGCGCAGCACTTTCGAGGCGATGGCGCGAAGTCGATTTGCCGATCGCGACGCGAAATTGGCCACCCCAGCGCCTCTGGCTGCGACCGAACCGGAGCCCGAGATCGAAATTCTGCTTTGAACCTGCCGCTGGCCAAAAAAGCAGAGGAAGCTCTTCGGCCCACATGCGTGAAGGAATCGGACTCGATGCCCTTGCCGGGGGGGATACTGGTGATTACGCTTTGCATATCATGCGCAGCAACCGCCGATTCTTTGTGATCTTGGCCCTGACGGCTGCGATCCTGGCTTGCGGCCTCACCTTGCTACCCGCCGATGCGGAGGCACGACGTTCGGGTTCAAGCTTTGGCGGGCGCAGCTTTGGATCGCCCTCCCGCTCGGCGCCAAGCTACGGCTCATCGCCACGACTCGGTGGCGGCGGCGGCATCTTTTTCTTCCCCAGCTTCATGCCGTTCGGATTCGGCGGTGGTGGAGGTGGAAGCCTTTTGATGCTCGGTGTCCTCGCCGTTGGTGCCTTTTACGTGGTGCGATCGATCCAGCGGGCCAATCGGAGTCACCGTGGCTACGACGACGGAGGTCGCGACGAGCCGGTTTCGGGCCGCGCGCATGTGCAAACTTTGCAACTCGGTATTGGTCGATCAGGACGCGACGTTCGCCGTCGACTGACGGCTTTTGCGGAACAAGGCGATACCGGAACTGAAACCGGACTGGCCCGGCTACTTTCGCAGGCTGCGCTCGAACTGCTTCGAGAAAAAGCTTCTATTCGGCACGCCCTTTTCGCGACCTCGGGACCTCTCTCCTTCGCAAACGCGGAAACCAAAATGGGAGGACTGGCGCTGAAGGAACGATCCAAATTCCAAGTAGAGCGTCTTCGAGCTGCGGATGGCAAAGTTAATCGCTCGGAAGAAAAGCTCGGCCCGGCGGACGATATCCTTGAATACGTCGTCATCACGCTGGTGGTGGCCACGCGAGAGCCTCTCGTGAAGTTCAAGGAAATCACGCAACATGAAGAGGTAGACTCGGTCCTCGCTGCCATGGGCGGAATCGGCCCTTCAAACCTCCTCGGGATGGAGGTCATCTGGACCCCCGCCGACGATGACGATGCACTTACTCAGGACGATCTCTTGACCGAATACCCAGATTTACGGAACGTGTAGGCCGAGGACACCCGTTGCCACCACTCACACCGACCGATGTTCCAACGCCGCTTTGGCGCCTTATTCTGGATGTTTCCCTCTTTGGCGTGCTCGGAATCGTGCTGCTCATCGTGGGGTACTACATCTGGGAAGCTATTACCCCGTACAACAACCGCCGAGAGCTGCACGAAAACAAAAATCTGGCGGTGGCCGTCGTGGTTGCGGCGCTCATCATTGGCATGGCCATGGTAATTTCCGCAGCGATCCTGCGGGTCGGGTAAATTCCCATTGTTTCTAGATGCTTACGTGCTTGACCTTCAACTCGAAACGCGATTAAAGTCCTCGGACACGCGGTTTTAATGCACAAGCTCATCATCGAGGACGACGAGGGCAAGTCTGTCGTTGTTCCATTGGTTCGGGACGAGATCACGATCGGTCGCCAAGAAGGCAACACGGTCCGCCTCACCGACCAAAACATTTCACGCAAACATGCTCGTCTGTTAAAGCAGAACGAGACGCTATTCGTTGAGGATCTCGACAGCTACAACGGTGTTCGAGTCAACGGCTCTCGCATTCAGGTCAAGCAATCATTGCGTGACGGCGACGAAGTCGTCATCGGCGACTACAAGTTGATCTTCCGCTCGGATCAACCGACGGCGCCCCCACCAATTGCAACACAACCGGCTGATCGCACGGTCGGATATGGCGTACAACAACCGTTTAACGCGTCGACTGAACGGGACCCGGCTCTGGTGCAGGAAGCGCTTGAAAAGCAACGGGTGGCTGCCAACGCTCCTCTTGCAGCCCCAGCGCCCGAAGATGAAATGGACGGAAATCCGACCATCCCTGTGCGAACGCTGGCTGAAGAGCGCAGGCGTAGTGGCGTGGCCGATGTACCACCAGCCCGACTTGTCATTGTTGGCGGACCGCTTGCAGCGGGTGAGTCTTTCAAAGTCGACAAGGCCTCGCTCGTTATCGGACGAACGCCTGAAAACGACATCGTTCTCAACCACAAATCGATTTCGCGTCACCACGCCAAGCTAATAAGCGACGGCAACGATTTCATCGTGGTGGATCTGGAAAGCGCCAACGGTGTTCGCGTCAACGGTCAAAAAGAAGATCGGGTTCAGCTCGATAGCGGTGATACGGTTGACCTGGGCCACATTCGAATGCGTTTCGTGGTCGGCGATGCCGATGTCAACGTGGCGACCCGATCCGGTAACAAGAAGCCCCTTTACATCGGCGTCGGTACCGCTGCCCTGATAGGTCTCCTCTTTGTCGTCTTTTCGGGTTCCTCCAATCAAGAACCTGTTCACACAGCAGCCGAGCCGCCGTCGCCCACGGTGACGCCATCAGAACCGGAACCCGCCGTAAAACCAGTAGAAACCGCCAAGCCCGAGCCGGCCCCCGGATCGACTGCGGAGCTCCTGACAGCCGCCAAAACTGCAGCGGACGCACAGAACTGGGATGAGGCTCTTCGCATCTTGCGTGAGGCCGCGGCGCTCGATCCCGCGTCTGCACAGGTAGCCGAGCTCGCAACCCAAATTCAAGCCAACAAGGCGGCCAGCGCGGAATTGGCGACCTTGAAGGCACAAGCCGAAAGTGGCGATTTCAAGGGTGCGCAGGTGTCCGCAAACGCAATACCCTCAACCAGTACTTCGGCCGCTGAAGTACCCGCGTTGCTTGAACAATCGAAGACTGTTTTCGTGGCGAGACAAATTGAGTTGGCTTCGGCCGCAGCGCAAGCAGGAAACTGCGCAGACGTAGTCAAGGAGGCCGAGGCCGCACTTGCCGTATCGTCAAATCTCAAGCGCGCTCGCGAACTGATTGACGACTGCAAGAAGGCTTCACGTTCTGCTTCCGTCGCGACAACGCCCCGGGCTGCACCGGCCGTTTCGACCACAAAACCGAAACCCGTCAAGACAGCGTCGGCTCGAGTCGATGAGGTCTCGAATACGGCAGCAGCCGCGGAACCGCCTTCGGGTGATCCGGATCAGTTCATCAAGGACGCGCAGGACGAATGGTTGCGCGGACAGTATGCCGCGGCCATCGAATCGTCGCGCAAGGCGCTCAAGCTGCGACCCGGGATGATGCGCGCTTACCAAATCATTGCCGTTTGCTCATGCTCGCTCAAGGATCAATCCGGAGCAGGACGGGCCTACGCTCAGCTAGACGCGAAGAACAAGGGACTTGTGAAGTCGCTTTGTTCCAAGAACGATATCGTTCTCGATTAAGCCGCTGTCGATCGGTGGCTACTTTTTGGTCGATAGCTCGGCGTAGCTGTGCCCGGTGACTGCCGCGGTCGCAACTGGCAACTGGCTGTCGGCCCACCCCGCAACAACAACACGACCGTACGGATCGCGCTCGCCCGAGAAGCCACCACGAACGTCCAAGACGGCCGAAAAACCCGCCGCTTCGAGCAAGGAGGCCGCCTGCATTGACCGTCCACCCATCTTGCAGCCAATCAGCAACGCGTCGGAGGGCGAAAAATTTGCTGCCATAACCTGCTGGAACGCGGGGTTCGGAACCATCCGGCCGCCCTCGGCATGCATCAGCGGGACGTTGAATGCACCCTCCGGGTGACCCGCCTCGAACTCGGGGATCGACCGGACGTCAACGTAGCGGTACCCCTGCGAAAGAAGGTCGGACGCCTCTTTCGGTGTTACGCGTTTGGGCATGGGGTCGGCTTAGCACAGATCCGTAAACTGTCCCATCGCGCCAGGCTTTGATATCATGGCCCCTCCAATGGGCAACGCTAACCTTCCCTTGATACGAGTCGTGGCTGCGGTGATAGCGCGAGAAGGCAAATACCTGATTACCCAGCGCCGTGGCACGGCCGTATTGCCGGGACTCTGGGAGTTTCCGGGTGGCAAGGTGGAACTTGCCGAATCGGACACGATCGCGCTGCGGCGCGAGATTCAGGAGCGCATCGGCGTTGAGGTCATCGTCGGTGAACGCATGGCCCTGCGCCAGCACGCGTACGTTGGCTACCGGGTCGAGCTGAACCTTTACCGAGCCTCCATTGTTGTCGGTCAAGAACCGAGCAAACGACGGGTGGCTGACATTCGATGGGTCCGTTCCGAAGATTTTGAAAACTATCCTTTCCCTGCTGCCGACCAGGCAACAACTGACCTGCTGCTCGGCATCAATCGAGCCTGAACCGCATGCCTTCATCAAACAAACCGCCGGGTCGCGAACCACAGGAAAACCCAAATGCCAACACGGGCGATACGCGCGCCCGTCGCATCTCGCAGGACGATGCCGGTGCCCCTGCGTTGAGTTCGATTGAGCCTGGGGCAGCACGCTGGATTTCATCGTTGATTCGGGTCGCATCAACCCACGCTTCGATGTCTCACATTCTCGATGTGATGGATCGCCTCGAGCAACGGCCCTACAAGACGAACGTTGTTATGCTGGGGCCTCCTGGAACCGGAAAAGACGGACTTGCGCGAGCGCTCCACAACTTGATGGCACCGGGTACACCTCTCGTTCGCCTGGATGTTTCAGGATTGAGCGAAGCCGAAGCTGCCGAAGCCCTTTGCGGTGCGGGTAGAACGCCCGGAGCGGCCGAACAGGCCGATGGCGGCTATTTGCTCATCGAAGAGCTCGCGTCCCTGCCCATTCGTGCGCAGGGGGATCTGTTGCGCCTACTCAAGTCGGGCAAGATTCAACGCATCGATGCCACCGCCCCCGCCAAAAATCGCGTGCAGGTCAACGCCATCGCGATATCCGACCGCAACCTGGTCAACGACATAGCGGCCGGACGTTTGCGCCACGATCTGTACTACAGATTGGCGCGGCTGGTGCTGACTTTGCCCCCGCTGCGTGAACGCCTTGATGACGTGGCTGCCGCCGCTATCTGGATGGGCAATCGCATTCTCCGGAATGCCGCCTTGCCGCTGGTTCTGCGCGGGTCTGAAGACTATGCCTCGAGCACCGAAGACGAACGCCGTCGATCAATCGAACTTTCAAGAGAAGCGCTCTTTGCTCTGCGCAAGCACGATTGGCCCGGCAATTTTCGCGAGCTGGAAGCGGTGATGGAACGTGCATTGCTGATGTACCGCTCGGGCACTCGACTGACTGCCGATGCGGTGGATTTGGCGCTGGCCGGAACCATCTAACCGACTAGCGGAAGTAGGTCGTGTGCAGCACGTCCGATAGAAGGTTGCACAGGGCGTGATACAGAACGCCGGCTGCGATCGAGCCGCTGCGCGCACGCATCCAGCCGAATGCCAATCCCGGGAAAAACACGGCCAGACGACGCGGATCCAGATCCACGAGGACGTGACCAACCGCAAACAACGCGCTCGTGATCCAGATTGCCGGGCCAAGATTGGCCCCGAGAAAACGACGACGGGACGGAAAACGTGCTTCGAGTCGCTGATAGAGATAGCCGCGAAAAAAAACCTCTTCGGGCAAAGCCACCACCAGAATCTGCGAGAGCGAAAGCCAGAGAAAATCCGGGGGGAAGCGCAATCCAATACCGGACACGCCAATCCACATCGGACAAACCGCCGAGAAAGCCCGCCACCACGACCGCAGAAATTCGGGGGCGGTTTCCTGGCAGACGGAACCGTAAAATTGGAAGAATCCGAAAAGAAAAATTGGCCAGGTGAGAATCAATCCGAGAACCAGCGTCGAGGCATTGCGGTTCAGAGGGTGTAAGGAAACCCCTGCTGCGCGGTAATCGAAGGGCACCTTGCGAAGGCGACCCACCATCCACGGACCATAGAGAAAGATGATCGCCACAATTCCGTGCAGGTTGTCTCGGATTGAGGGGACCACCGAGCCGAGCCAAAAAAATCCCGAGGCCAGACCCGTGGCTGCAAAAAACGCGAGGAGTGGCTCGGCCAACCCGTGCTCGCGACGGAATTCCATCACAATGATGGCAACGAGGCCAATGCTGACGCGGCCATTCGGGTCACATCTCGCAATCGGTCCGGTGCCCTGGGATCGATCCGAGATCCGGGATTGCGAAGGGCGGCGAGCAACGAATCCAACTCGCCCTGTAACTTCGTCAACGCCTGGCGACCTTGCCGGAGAGAGTCGATCGCATCACCCGATGTCACGCCTTGGGGCAGGCTACTGTGCGCGCGCGCAGGCCCTTTTCGGCGAGTACGATTGATGGTGCGAACGGGAGGGCGGGCCATGGGTTTGGGGGCGACAGGGCATCGCTTCCCTCAAGTTTGGAACGGCGCAGAATTCTGTCAAATTTTCGAATGCTGTTGTGCCCCGTCAGGTGCCCCCGTCAGCTGTGCCCCATCGTCGAGTCTTCGTCATCGAGGTAGGCAAAGGTCTTCACGAGGGCAAGGAGGCGCTCCTGGGTGGGCTTGTCCACGTCGACAAATTGCACGCCCATGCCGGGGTTCAGACTGTCCGGATGGCCGGGTCGATAGGGATTGATCCAGACAACCACGCCCTGTACCTGGATTTCGGGACCACCCCGAGGCGAAAAGTGCAGTGTCATCGACGTCCCCGTGGGATGAGGTTGATCCGTGCGCACGAAGATGCCCATCGCCGACATATCCGCGATGTACGCGAACATGAAATTATCGTCGCAGCGATAATCCACCTCGATTTCAACCGAAACACGATTGTGTTTCCGACGTTGTTCCTTCGAGTCTCCGTCGCCAGGCTCTTTCTTTTTCATGGGCATTTACTCATGCGAAGGTGCGTGGGTCCGGGTCAACGAATAAACAAGGTGCCGAGGTTTGCGCGATCCTGACCATCGCTTGCACCCTCGGTAATCTTCAACCGCGCGCGTTCACCGCCGGGCCAGAAGCCCATGAAGACGGTGTAGGAGCCGGTCTGGGTGGTCATGTACGGCAAGTCAATTTCGTGTCGATCTCGAATGTACTCGCCCGGCAGCCAGTACGAGGTGGGAAATACGCCTGCCAGTGGATCGTGGTCGCCAATAAGGCGCGGATGGCCAGGGGTATCCACGTGAAGGAATATCTTGTAGCCCGCGGGCGGAGGACGGATGACGCGGAAATACAAAGTAATTACAAGCTTGTCGGGCCGCGCAATCTCACGGGGGAAATCAGCACCAACGAGCTCCAGGGTATCCTCGTACACGAAATGTTGAGGAAACGCCCAGCTCCACGGGGGCCGCTCTGCACTCCACGTGGCGGTGGTCTTGCCCGTCGCGGGATCGGTCATAACAACCGGCGGCGTGGGGCTCATCCAAACATCCTTGATGAGCGGATTGGCGTCCCCCTGCCCTGCCGCAAGTTGATTTGACAACAGAATGAATCGGCTCGACGAAGCATCGACGACGTAATACGGAACCTTGGCTGACTTGAAGGCAGCATCCAGCGACGCCAGATCGTCGTTCGGTACGAGCCCAAAGGCCCGGACGGTCTTGCGAAAGAAGTTCACCAGCTCATCCTGGGTGCGCATCTCCTCCATCGCCTGCGCGGTATAGAAATGCGAACCGTGCCCCTGAACGCGATAGCGGGCAAACACATCCCCTGGCTTCGCGTATCGTTTGAAGGACTCAAACACCGGTTTGAACGAAAAGTGGCGCGAGAGTTCGGGCGTGACCCAGAACGTGCAAAGCGCCGAAAACGCGATCGCGACGGCAACCGAAACGGCAACCCCCTGTCGACCAAGCCAGCCGGCCAGCGGCACGAAACGCATGACGAATGAACCGACGCGACCTCGAAGCGATGGCTCGCCAACGGCAATCGATTTACCCGAACGCATTGCCAGCGCCAGATACAACGCGGCGCCTATCAACAAGCTGACCACAAGTGTGGTGGGACCCAGTTTGAAAAGGGGCGGCCATTTTATGGGGCGAAGGATGTGCACCGAGAACAACTCTTCGGGGGCGAGGAAAAGATCGCGGCCGATCACAACCGTGCCGATTGCGATGAGCAGACCCAACACGGGCCGCGAGGGTTCGTCGCTTGAAATGCGATCAAGAAAAATGCCTGAAGCGAGCGCGAGCGGCGCAAGTGCGGCGAATCGCATTTCGCCCGTCATCAAAACGACGACGGTGAAAAGTGCAAAGGCAAATGAGGCCCAGACGACGGTGTAAACGCCGATAAAACTGTCCCGCGCGGTTTCGACGGACCGTGGGGTATCGTCCTCTGCGTTGTCAAAGACTCGACCCAGCGAAAACAAAGCCACGGCGCTCCACGGGAACAAACCGAAGCCAAGTTGGCGCACGAAGAAGATGAAAAGCTCGGTCGGAGGCGTGCCGCGCGGAGCGGCGCCGAGCCAGGGCGAATAGACGCCAGCGGTCTTGCTGAAGGCAAACGACAGACCGCAGAGCACCACCCCAGACACCGCCAACGCGAGTGCGAACCATCCCCGCGGGCTGCGCAGCCACTGCCGTCCGACAGTCAGTGCTGGCGCCTCACCCTCGGCTTTTGCAAGCGGCAGCGACCAGCTGCCGAGGAACGCACCCGCCAAACACAGCAAGGGCAGCGCAACACCGAGCAGCACACCACCCGAGGCGTATCCGAAGATGAGGCCCGCCGCCGCAAGCACGAGGGCCACAAAACGACCTCGACCTTCACCCGGCGCGACAAAACGTCCGAGTCCGCCCATCGAGAGGGTCAATCCCAGGATCAATGGGACGTCCGAGGTTAGCTGCCGCGCCTGCTGGAAAAAGAGAGGCATCGTGAGGAGCACCAGCACCGACAACGCGGCCGCGCGCCTCGACGCGAATCCGACCACCGCCCAATAAAGGGCGGCGAGTGTCGCGAGTGCCAGTAAAGCGTTGGGCAAACGCGCCCCCCACTCGGTCGCCCCGAAAACGCGAACGCCGAGGGCGGCCAATGCCATGTCTGCAGGTGGCTCCTTGGCGTAGCGGCCGCCCGCGGTGCCATCAAGTAGCTTTTCGCTGATGGAAACCTCACGGGCGCGGTCAGCAAGGTTTAGTTCCCAAGGATCCCAGAACCCGAAACTTCCGAGCCCAGGCAACAACATGCCGAACGCAAAGAGTGCGGCCCAGGCCGGGGTGGGAACACGGCGAATTCGTTCAAGTAGAGGCATCCGGGCGTCGGCAATCTAGCGAACGTCCCCCCGCAGGTAAAGCGGGCTATTCTGCGCCGTGATGGATCCTTCGTCCGACCCGCTCGATGCGCTCCGCCATCGCATCGTGCAGCGGCAAAAAGAGCTGGACCTCGCCCACAGCAATCGCCTGCGCCCGGGAGGGCTGGAACGCGCCCTGCACCTGCGGTTCTTGCGTACCTTTGCGGCACGGCTTTTCTCGCCCGTGGTGCGCATCACGCCCGTCCCACTGCAGTCGCCTGCACAGGGGGAGCTGCAAATTGGCTTTGTGGGCCACGCCACGTTTCAAATTGCAAGCCACGGGGCCCGCGTGCTGACCGATCCGCTGTTTTCAGACACGCTGCACGGGTTGCGACGCCGCGTCGGAGCCTGCATCGCGCCCGGAGACATTCAACGCACGTCGGCGGTGCTACTTTCGCACGCGCACGCGGATCGTTTTTCGCCGGATAGCCTGGGGCGGATCCCCAAGACGGCCGCAGTATTCGTACCACACGGCTCCACCGAGGGACATGTGCGCGCACTGGGTTTTACCGACGTGCGTGTACTGGCGCCGGAACAGAGCGCGCAACATGGTGATCTGACGATCACAGCCACGCCCGCGCGTCATGATGGACGCGGGGGCCGGGGCGGATCCAACGGTGGTACGAATGGATACATCCTTCAGGAGCGGGAGGTCACGGCCTACTTCGCCGGGGCGACGGGGTATTTCTCTGGATTTACCGACATCGGCAAGCGATTCCGACCAGATGTTGCTTTGTTGCCCATTGCGGGGTACGAGCCGGTGTCGTTGCGAGAAAACAACCTGTCGCCGCTGGATGCGTTGTATGCGTTTGATGATCTGGGTGCGCGCTGTTTTGTGCCCTACGGCTTTGATGCGTTCACACTCGGGTACGAGGCAACAGATGAGCCCTTGCGGTGGCTTGGGGAGCTCTGTGCGGAGCGAGCCGTGGAGCTGCGTGCGACGGTTGTGGGGACGGGCGGACATTTACGGGTTATTCGGGCACCGCGCGCAACTGGCAGCACTACTCCTTGAACACCTTGGGCTCAAGTCCGTAGCGCTTTAGCCAGCGCCAAACCGCAGCACGCTGCCGACCAACCGCACGAGCGACATCTGCCACGTTGCCATCGTGCACGCGCAGGAGACGTTCCAACTCCTCCGCAGCAGGGGCAGGTTCGGGCGGCTTGCGACCGGAATAGGTCTGCACTGCAAAAGGCGGTTCCGTGACAACGGGTGCTCTGGCCGTCAACGTTTCCGGCAGATCGCCCAGGCCAATCCATTGCGCCGACCCACTGAGAGCAACCGCCGCTGCGATCATCTTTTCCAACTCGCGAACGTTCAGTGGGAAACGCGCAAGCATCATTGCCCGTGCCGCCGCGAGATCGACGCCCGATGGCACCTGCACGCCGCCCGACGCATGGCGCCCGAGAAAATGTAGCACAAGGCGCCCCACATCCTCGATGCGTTCACGCAAGGGTGGAATGCGCACGGGGGCGGCACCCAGGCGACCAAGCAAATCGTCGCGAACGGCGCCGCTTGTGCCTGGCACCACGTCCCGATTGGTCGCGGCAATGACTCGAACATCGACCAGACGCGGTCGCGTTGAGCCGAGAGGCGTCAACTGACGATCTTGCAGAAAACGCAGCAACTTGGTCTGCGCCTCGACACTCATTTCGCCGATTTCGTCGAGGAACAAAGTTCCACCCTCGGCCTGTTCGATCAACCCCGCCTTGGCAGACTGCGCGGTCGAGTGCGCCCCTTGTCGGTAGCCAAACAGTTCGCTCTCCACCAACTCACGGGGAATGGCCGCGCAGTTGAGCGCCACAAAGCGACCCGGACGACCACTGTGGGCGTGAAGCGCGTGGGCGTAGACCTCCTTGCCAACACCGGTTTCGCCCGACAACAACACCTCTGTCGATGAAGGCGCCAGCCGTCGCAGCTTGCTGCACAACATCGCGAGTCGAGGACAAACCGTTGCCACCGGTCCGAGAGGCTGCGCGAGTTCGGCTTTGATCGCTTCGATTTGTTGCGCCGAGGCCAATCGAAATACGAATCCGTGATTGCCCACAAAAATCCGCGACCCGTCTTTCAAAACAACCGAGTCGCCGAGACGTTCGCCGTCCACGAAGGTCCCGTTCTTGCTTCCAAGATCGACCAGCGTCCACACGTCATCGACACGCTGTAAACGTGCATGGTTGGATGAAGCAAGCGGATCGTCGAGGTAGAAAAAACCCGGTGCCGCTCGACCTGCGCCCGCCGGACGTCGACCCAACACGAGGCCATTGGAGGCAACCACCATTCGCTCGCTGTCTTCAATCGAGCCCTGGGCGCGCAAGCACAACAACAAGAGGGGCGTCTCCTCCACCTCCTGCGTCGCGAAGGGAGACATGTGCGCGGTATGCGTGCGGTCAGTCGATGTCACGTGCGCCCTAGCCTATCCGCTTTTTGAATTTTATCCGATATGATTGCGCTCGCATGAAACGCGCCCTCATCCCTGCTGGCATCATCGTGGCTCTTGCTGTCGGCCTCGTCCTGCAACTGGGTACACAGGGCGGAACGCTGTGTCGCGTGTGTATAACCTACGAGGGCGCGCGCCAATGCGCCGAAGCGCGTGCTGACGTGCAAGCGGATGCCGAACGAGAAGCACAATCGAGCGCCTGTTCACTCATCGCCCACGGTGTCAGCGACGCCATGGCCTGCCCGAACGTGCGACCCGATTCGGTGGAATGTCGCGAGTGAGTGTTCTACGGCTCGTCGTCACGGGAGCCACCGGGTATCGGAGCAACCCCGAGCGGCAAGGTGCCGCGACGAACAGGCCCCACACCTTCCGCCGAAAAACTCTTTACGGGTGTGTGGTATTCGGCATCAAGTGAATCCAGCGCAGCCTTGACGCGGGTCAAGGGAACCGGGCTTTCTGAAACCGGCACTTTGCGCTTGGCGTTGGTCAGTAAAAGAGGCGCTGGGGTCGACGCCGTGAGAACCGAAAGCGCCGTTGAACGAGGGACCATAAAATCCAATTTTCGGTGGTAGCGCAACACGCCGTAACACGAATAAAGGTCATCGTGCAACTCGGGCATTGACTGGTGGCGCTTTGCCGGATCCTTGGCCAGCGCCTTCATGATCAACTGCTCGCATGCGGGCGTGATCTCGGCTTTCGGGGCACGAACGGTGGGCAACACGACCGAATCCGCCACTTGCTTGAGGAGGGTATCCATTGGTGTCGCACCCTGCAAGGGGACCTGTCCCGTCACCATCTCGTATAACATCGCCCCCACGGCATAAACATCGGTGCGAGGGTCGGCGTCGGCGCCGCGTGCCACCTCGGGTGCCATGTATTCGGGCGTTCCAAAAATCACATCTCCGTGAGTTAAGAGCGCATCAAAGACGCCCGGTATCGGGGACGTAGACGGATCGTCGAGATCCAGTTCTTGCGTCTGTCGCAGTACCTTGGCGACACCGAAGTCGAGTAACTTTACGAAGTCGAACTCTTGTTCAACCTCGGTCGTTGAATTGCGGCCAGATCCCGCCGGTACGGACCTTGTCAACAGGCGACGACCCGGGCGGACATCGACGATGACGTTTTCGGGTTTGAGATCGCGGTGAAAGATGCCGCGTGAATGTGCGGCTGCCAGCGCGTTGGTTATTTGACATGTAATACTGATGGCGCGCAGCAATGAAAGCGCACCGATGTCGGCAAGAACGCGGTCGAGCGGTTGACCTCGCAGGTATTCCATGACGAGAAACACGCTGCCGTCGTGGTGTTCGCCAAAGTCTACGATGTCGACGATGTTGGGATGATTGATGGTGCTTGCCGCCCAGGCCTCCCGCAAAAACCTTTTGACGGCCTCGTCCTTACCGGCGAAGTGCGGGTGCAGGATTTTGATTGCCGCCTGCTTGCCTATGTAGATATGTTCACCGCGATACACGGTTCCCATCCCGCCACGACCGAGAGCCTCACCGAGTCGGTAACTGCCGATCACGGTACCAGCGCGGGCTTCCGTTAAGGCATCCTCTCTGGACATAAGTCGACCATGGTCGCACGACGGGCCTCGCTCGGCAACGCACGGGTTCACGAAATTGGATCTCGTCAGTTGGACCCCAATTGACTAGACTTTGTGCGTCCGCCGAGTTCCTCCTTGATAGTCACACCTGCCGACATACCCACAAATCTCGAAGAAGAGATTCGCGCATCCTGTCGTTGCGGGGATATCTCGACGGCGGCCGCAGTGTTGGTCCGTGGCTACGGTCCTGAAATTATGGGCTTTCTTGCTGCGCGGCTCGGGGACCACCAGGCCGCTGAGGAGGCATTTGCAGTGTTCTCCGAAAGCATCGTTCGCGGCCTGCCACAGTTCGAGTGGCGAGCATCGGCGAGGACGTGGTTGTACGTTGTGGCGCGGAACGCTGCAAACAAGATCGCGGCCGAGCGACGACAGCGCCACCATACGAGCCTCGACGGTTCAGCCAAAGACGCCGTCGACGGGGCTGTCACGCCGATTCGAACGAATACGGTTCCCTACCTGCAAACCGGAGCAAAGGACCAGTACCGGGCGTTGCGCGAACAGCTTTTGACCGAAGATCGAACGCTACTGATCTTGCGCTTGGATCGGTCGCTGTCATGGCGCTCGGTAGCGACGATCCTGAGCGAGGCCGGAGAATCGACCTCCGAGGCGGAGCTTTTTCGCGAAGAAGCACGCCTTCGCAAACGTTTGGAACTCATCAAGAACCAGTTGCGCAAACTGGCCGAGGCCCAGGGTCTAATTTAGTTCACGGACAGGACAACGAGACCGGATGGGCTCGTGACTGCACCAACTTGCCGCCCGAGCCGAGCTGACCCGTTTCGTTCCCGCCCCAACATTCCACGGTGCCGTCAAGCAAACGCGCGCAGCTGTGGCTCATCCCGGCCGCGAGCGCTGCGATCCCATTGCGCATCATCATCCGGGGCACAAACGCCGGATTCAGTGATCCATCTCCAAGCTGGCCGCTGTTGTTGTCGCCAAAACAGCGAGCCGAGTTATCTTGCAACAACACACAGCTATGTTTTTCGCCGACCGCGACTTGCCGCGCGCCGGCGACACCGGAAACCGGGGCCGCTGCAATGTTGCCGTCAATCAAACGTCCCAGTTGACCTTCGATCGCCCGTCCCCAACACCACACCGTACCAGCCTGTAAAACCGCACAGGTGTGCCCAACACCGACGGCCACATCTTGCACGGGCGCAATCGCCACACGGACGGGCAAAGGCTGCGCCAACAGCGTCCCGTCACCCACCTGTCCATTTGTATTACGCCCCCAGCACCACAGTTCACCCTGCGCGGCTCGCGCACAGGTGGTTTCACCCGAGGCACTCACCGCAACGACTCCGGCCGGGCCTGCGACCTCGGTCACACCGGTGGTTTGCGTCCAGCACACGACGCGGCCATCGGAACGCGCCGCACAGCCATGCCGTTCTCCAAACGCAAGGGAAACAATCCCGTTAAGCTCTGGTGTTGGCGTCGGAACGCGCGTCGTAAAACGCGCCCCGGCTGGCAACTGGCCGGTTTCCCCCCGCCCCCAGCACGACGCGATCCCGGCAACCGTCAGCGCGCAGGTCGCATCGGCGCCCGCGAACACCTTCGATATGTCTGCTGGCAAGCCCACCCGATGGGGTTGGGTTCGATTGGCATCACCCGCATCACCAAGCTGTCCAAAAGTGCCCGCACCCCAGCACCAAACTCCGTTTTTGCCTGCACCGCAGACGTGACGACCGCCGCTCGTGAGAACATCCATCAATGGCAGACCATCCACCGGAGCGGGTGTGTTTCGAATGACCACGCGCAGCAGCCCAAGCTGACCTTCACCATCATCGCCCCAACACCAAAGCGATCCATCCCTGCGCATGGTGCACATATGCCAGTCGCCCGAGACCAGTCGAACGGCATCATCCACGCCCGCCACGGCAACAATGCCACCGGACACGAGGCTTTCGTTGCCCAGCTGACCGAGATCATTGGCGCCCCAACAACGAATCGATCCATCCGACAAACCTGCGCAAGCGTGGCTCGCGCCCGCAGCGATCTGCCTCGCTCCCGAGATCCCGCGGACGTCGACCGGGTTCACGCCTCCGGATCTTTCTGTATCGCCAAGCTGGCCGCTCGCATTGTTGCCCCAGCATGCGACCGCGCCATTGGCGCGCAACAAACAGCCGTGAAAGCGACCCATTGCTATGTCAATGGCATCGTCGACCCCCGACAATGGGGTCGCCCAGCCCACGATGCCAACACCGCCCACACCGCTTTCGCCAAACGTATTCGAGCCCCAGCATTCCACCCCACCCTCCTGAGTCACCGCACACTGGTGATTCGAACGGATCGCCAATCGCAACACACTTCTCAACGGCATCCCTCCCGGGTGACGAACCAACACCGGATTCGCCGATCGGAGGCTCACCGCCGGGTCGCCAAGTTGACCCTCCCCGTTGCTGCCCCAGCAATAAACCGTTTCTTGATTGGTAAGCGCGCACGTCGATGCGCGACCAGCGGCGACACTCGATACAAACGAGGGCAATCCGACGGGCGACGGCGTCGGGAAATCGACCAGGCCACGATCCCCTGCCTGGCCCTCGTGATTTTGGCCCCAACACCAGACATCGCCCTGTATGCGCCGCACACAGGTGTGGCCCTCGCCGAGTGCGACCTGAACGGCAGAACTCAGTCCAACCACACGGGTCGGCCGCGATCGAGCCGTGAAGGTGCCATCGCCCAGCTGTCCATGATCGTTGCGTCCCCAGCACTCCACGCTGCCACCCGCCCGAACCGCACAACTGTGACCACTGCCTAGCTCGAACTGAACCACTGGATCGGTTTCACAAAAGCGAGGAATACATTGTCCCGCCCGATCGGGGCTATCGGACGAAACGACGGCGCCATGGCGGCGTCCCGTGTCGAGACATGTCGCATCGGCAAAACTGCAACTGCGATTGACTTCACACCGTCCCGGATTGCTCGATCCCTTAACGGTCCGCAGGCAATCGATGTCCTCGCTGCAAGCGTAACGCCGCTCCGGCAAACAGGACAGCGTAAGCAACATACTGGCCACCGCAAGACAACGAAAGCCCAGGCTCAAAAGCGGCCTCCCACCTTCACCCCGCCCCCGGTATCGTACCACATAATCGACGCAAACCTTGCTCCCCCCGCCAAAAGCATCGCACCTCCGCCCATCAGCAATCCCACGCCCCAGCGGGAGCGAATCTGCGCCGACCGGGTGCGATCGTCATACGTTTGATAGGACTCGGGAGACTGACCGGGGTCCGCATTTTCGTGCGCGGACAACAGCAGCGCAGCGCCGGCAACCGCCGAGAAAATACCGACCGAAACCAGCGCTCCACCGAGTCCGTCACGATGGCGCGGGATTGAACTTTGCACCGGCACGGATTCTTTCACGACGGGTGGCGGCGACACCGCGATGGGTATCGGTGGCTTCGCAGGCTCGCACCGCTTCATGGCGATCTCGGCGGCCGCCACCTGGGTCACCGGTGGATGGGTGCGCAAAAATTTTTGAAACAACGCCGCGGCCTCGTCGCATTCACCC
>JAYUPZ010000272.1:0-8586 GCA_043759805.1 Myxococcales bacterium
GAGACTGAGAAAAACCCACAGCGCCATGGTCAAACCCACGGGGCGTCGAATTGATCGTTGGAAAATCACGTTGGACATTGAGTCGAGCGGCAGGATATCGCGCCGCGGACCATACCTGGCAAGCCAAGTACCGGTAAAAAAGTGCCGCGAAGGTCCCTGCGACCCTTTCGCCACCCAAAATACACGCAATGGTCATACGAAAGTACTGTCGAGCGGACACCCATTCCGATATTATTGAGTTGCGTTCCCGCAGTATCACCCAATCGCATTGCAACACGCCTGTGCCGAACAAACACTTCGTATTCGACACCAACATCCTCCTTCACGACCCGCGGGCCATTCTGCAGTTCGGTGACAACGAGGTCATAGTTCCAATCTTCGTTCTGGAGGAAATCGACACCTTCAAGAAAGAAGCTTCGGATCGCGGGCGCAACTCACGCGAGGTGGCGCGTCTCATCGATGGCATGAGGGCCAACGGCGCGAATCTCTATGCAGGAGCGGTGCTGCCGAGCGGGGGACTTATTCGTGTCCTGTCCAGTCAGCGTTCTGTATCACCCGGACTGCGCGACAACCAGATAGCCGATCACCTGATTCTAAACGTCGCTCTTGATGTTCGCGATGCCAACCCGAACGAGCCGACGATCTTCATCACGAAGGACGTGAACCTCCGGATCCGCGCCGATGCGCTGGGTCTGACGGCCATGGACTACGAGGCCGGTCAAGTCGACGCGGAGGATCTCTACACGGGCATCTCTGAACTTGAAGTGTCCGGTGACGAAATCACGACCTTCTACAATGAGAACACCCTCGATCTTTCGCGCCACAAGGTCGTGCCCAACGAATACCTCGTGCTGAAAAATCAGGACAGCCCTTCGCACACCGCGCTCGGCCGTGTGGATGGACAGTCCGGATGCCTCGTACCGTTGCGCAAACTTCGCGAAGGCGTCTGGGGCATCCGCCCGCGCAACAAGGAGCAACACTGCGCCCTTGATCTGCTGCTCGCGGACGACGTCAATCTCGTCACACTCATCGGCAAGGCGGGCACGGGAAAAACCATGTTGGCTTTGGCCGCTGGCATGCAAAAGTCAGTAGAAGAGCGAGCTTTCCAGCGACTCCTGGTGTCGCGCCCGATCTTTCCACTCGGCCGTGACGTGGGTTATCTACCGGGAGACATCGAGCAAAAGCTGAATCCGTGGATGCAGCCGATCTACGATAACGTCGAGTTCCTGATGGGTCTCAACAAGAACGACACCCGGGCGGGTCGCGGCTACAAAGAGCTCGTTGACATGGGATACATCGAGATCGAGCCCCTGACCTACATCCGCGGTCGTTCGATTCCAAATCAATTCATCATTGTGGACGAGGCACAAAACCTGACGCCCCACGAGGTCAAGACCATCATCACGCGCGCCGGTGAAGGCACCAAGATCGTGCTGACCGGCGATCCGCACCAGATCGACAATCCCTACGTGGACGCCACGTCCAATGGACTCACGATCACAGCGGAACGTTTCAAGGGCCAAAAAATCGCCGGTCACGTGACGCTCATAAAGGGCGAACGTTCCGAGTTGGCCGAGCTCGCTTCGAACCTCTTGTAACCGAAGTTCAATTGTACGACGAATCCACTATTCGTCGTGCAGCTCGACGTTCCAATACGACGCCGTCGGCAAATCAAGGAACGGAAGCCATTCGTCGTAACGGACGCGATCCATCGCCGCGCGAAAGCTCGGAGACCAGCGAGGCCGCTCTGGCCGCTTGAGCAGGCGCATGCGGGCCTGCTCGGGGGTACGGGCGCCCTTGGCAAGATTGCACTTCACGCAACAGCAAACGATGTTGTCCCAGGTGGTTCGTCCCCCCTGGGCCCGTGGCGTGACGTGATCGAGATTAAGATCCACACGGGGAAGACTGCGGCCGCAGTATTGGCAGGTGTTGCTATCCCGCAAATAAATGTTGTGCCTCGAAAACCGGACGCGGGTTCGGGGGAGTCGGTCGAACAATTGCAACACAATGACTCGCGGGACCCGAATCACGCGATCGATTGTGTGCATCACATCGTCATTCGTATCCGAGGAAAGCTGCGCCCAGCTCTCAAAGTCGAAGACGCGAAACTGCGCGTCAATTGCCCGCGCCGCGCCCAAATACAAAAGTGAAAAGGCGCGTTTGGCGTTGGTGATGTGAATGGGCTGGTAGTTGCGGTTGAGTACCAGCACCGCAGAGTCGCTCATCTGGATACCTCCATTGGCCACTGCACAAGCAGAATCTAGCAGAGCTCCGGGGACTTGGCTTGTTTCGCATCACGCAGCGAGGCGCTACACTCGCGCCGGGGCAGCAATGGCCCCCGCAAAGGCACAGGTAACCGTTGGACACACAAGCACTTTCAGCACTTGTTGCAACCATCGTGGGGCTCGCCATCGGCGGCTCCGTGATCTTGCGGGAACCCCGGCGCACGGCCAATGCCTTCTTCGCGACCTTCGCGTTCAACATCGCCATCTACTACCTATTCTCATTCCTTTCGCGCGGGCTCGAATCTGAGTTCTTCGACTGGGCAGCGATGCTCGCGGCGGTTTCACTCCCCGCAACGGCACAACGATTCTTCCAGGCGTTTCTTGGTGAAGAGGCAGGTCCCCCGCCGCTATCCCGTTCGACGGTCGCGGGCGCCGTTGTTTTCTACTTTGCATTTTGTTTCTCGCGCTTTCTCGACCCGATTCACCTGCAAAGTTGGTTCCGCTGGAGTTTCGGCGCCTACGTTTTTACGGGGCTTTACCTCTCGGTGTACTACCTGTACCGCCGCCTTCGAACCTCCCCGTCCCGCGTCGAGCATCTGCGTCTTCGCTACTTATTAATTGGTGGTGTCGCCGCAGTTTCAACGTCGATGCTCGAGGTCTGGCTCGGTGGGATCACCGTCGGGACGATTCTCGTCATCATCTACCTTTTCTTTTTATCCCAGACGCTGGTTCGATACCGATTGCTCGATCTCAACGAGCTCCTCGGTCGAATGGTGGTGCTCGGGACCCTTGTTGTCATCATCACGGTTATCTATGCCGTGCTGGTGTTGTGGGCAGCACCGCAGCAACAGGGTCTGTTCATCTTCAATGCCCTTGTCGCCTCGACAGCCATCTTGATCTTGTTCGAGCCACTTCGCACGCGGGTCGAAACGGCCGTGAACAAGTGGATGTTTAAAGAGCAGTACGAATTGTCGTGGCGTCTTGAGAACCTGCGCCAAGATCTGCTGAACGTCATCGACATTCGCGACATCGTGCCGCGCGTGCTCTCCGCGCTGGAGGATTCGCGCCGGGTGACGCATGCGGCGATTTATGTCGTCGATCCGGATGGTTCTGGCTACGAGTTGATGGGGCATATCGGACCCCGTCCTGAACCCCGCATCGACGCCATCGCCCATCGCACGTTTTTCGATCGGCTGCGAAAAGAATCCATGCTGACCCTCGAAGGGGTCGAGCGCGAGTTGTCACTGCAACGCGCTCAGAAAAGAAACGAAAGCGACGAAAATCCGCTCCGGTCCCTGATGTTGCGGACCCTCGAAATGATGAACGGCTCGGTCGCGCTCGGCATCCAGGGTGAAGAACAGCTGCTTGGCGTCCTCGTCCTCAACGACGAACGCCTGCGCGAAGCGTATTCGTCGAATGAACTGGAGTTGTTTCGTGCGGTCGCAGCATCCATCGGTGTCACGCTCCAGAACTCTCAGGTGTACGAGCGCATGAAAGAGCGCGACCGTCTGGCGGTGCTCGGTCAAATGGCTGCAGGCCTTGCGCACGAGATCCGTAACCCTCTTGGCTCGATCAAGGGTGCGGCCCAGTTTCTCCTGCCGACGGGCGGCACCGGAGATCCGGCATCGCGCGAGTTTCTCGACATCATCGTGGAAGAGGTCAATCGTCTCAACAAGATCGTGTCCCAGTTCCTCGACTATGCGCGACCCTACAAGGGCGATCAAAAGCTTCTTGACGTGAACGACTTGATTCGAAAGACGCTCGCCCTCTTGCAAAAAGAAGAGGCGGCAACCGGCATCGATATCACGACCAATCTGCCCGAGCTGCCCGCGGTTCGGGCCGATGCCGAGCAGCTCCGTCAGGTCTTCCTGAACCTGTCCATCAATGCCATGCAAGCGATGGATGGAGACGGCAAGTTGCACGTTTCGACCGGCCTTCGTCGGGCTGCCCGTCTGGGTGCCGTCGCCGCCTTTCTTGAAATACGATTCCGTGACACCGGACCCGGCATACCGGACGGCGATCTCAAGAACCTCTTCATCCCTTTTTTCACCACCAAGGACAAGGGCACGGGCCTTGGTTTGCCCATCAGTCAACGCATTGCCGAGAACCACGGAGGCGCGATCGAGGTGCGTTCGCGGGCTGGAGCCGGAGCAACCTTCATCGTGATCCTGCCAGTCGAGTCCGACGTCTTCGCCACATACAACGAAGGGCGCCGACGTCCTCCGCCCATTCCGGACGAAGAGCCAGCGCCCTCTTTACCCCCACCCTTTCCCGCCACTTAACTTCTTAGGCCGGAGAGCCTAGAAAGTCGGACAGCACAAAGCGACCGTCGTCAGTTGGAGCAAAGTCGTATTGTTTCGGCAACGGTAGCCGTGAGCAATCGTTCCTGAGCCCGACACGATCTCGCTCGGGTTGACAATCGAGTCGAGCAAAACGCCAGCGGCACCGAAGATGGTGTTTCCGTCGAAGGCTGCGCAGTGACCACTCACAATAACCTCGCCGGCTCCTTCGCAAAAGGCGTCAACGCTGCTGCCGATGGCAGTGCTCGAAACCCAGTGGCACTGAGCCAAGAGCGCTGTGCCCGCGATACCGGGATCGCCCTTGTCACCCTTATCGCCTTTGTCACCTTTTTCGCCCTGAGGGCCGGCTACACCCGAAGCACCGGCAGGGCCGGCTGGACCCACTGGGCCCGTGCCGCCAATCGTAACACCGATGGTTGCCAATAAACCCGAGAGCGGATGATTGTTTTTCTTGAGCTCAAGCAAGTAGCTGCCGGGTCCGAACGAAGGCAACTCGAGCACCAAGTTATTCCCAGCCTGCGAAAGCACATCCACTTGCTGTCCACCGACGTACGCAAACAGGGGCGTTGCAGGGAGATTTTCGCCCGTGACGATCAAGATTCCTGCGCCAATATCCGGCTGAGCCGAGATGACGCGCATGGGTCCAGCGGCTTGCACGTTGCCAGTTGCAACAACGCTTCCGAGCAAGGCCAGGGTCAACATCGATACGCGCTTCAGTGAATACATGGTTGGAAGTTCCTTTTTTAGATTGGGCGAAGGGGACAGGGACGCAGTCTACATGGGAGCGAAAGCCTTCCACAAGACCAAATGGGTGTAGGTGCTGACCCAGCAACGCACATCAATGCGCCACCTCCTGACATACGACTACATTTTACAGTGATTAAAGTTACAATTTTTCCGTTCAGAAACCGTACCTTAAAATCTCTGCCTCGTTTCTATTCGTTGTGGCCCGCGAAGCGTTATCCTCAGGGTTTCTTTGGATGAACCGAAACTATTGGTGATGACGTTGTCCATGCGCCGATGGAATGGCCTAGCCATGGTCGCAATCGTAACAATAGCGGGGGTTATTGTGACAAATCCCACGGTCCATGCCGAGGAAGCCGGGTCCTCGCTTGCCGGTCGCAAGGCAGCCGCAAGGGGGCTTTTTGAAGAAGGCGTGCGGCTCCTGTCGGAACAAAAGTGGGCGGCTGCTGCCGATCGTTTTGAAAGGGCCCGAACACTTCAGCCTTCGCCTCGCATTGCTTACAACCTCACGTCGGCACTCACCGAAATGGGCCGCTTTGTGTATGCCTCGGAGCTCTTGCGTGAACTCGTGAACGCACGTGACCTTGAGCCTGCGTTGCAAGATGCTGCGAAGGTGCGACTCGGCAAGATCCAGGCGCAGATCGCGGGACTTGTCATAATGGTCGAGGGAGACACGACGGCAGCCGAGATCACGCTCGATGGTCGAGTGATCGAGAGGGTGTTGCTGTCGGTGCCCGTTCCGGTTGATCCGGGTGAACACCGCCTCGTCGTACGAAGAGTCGGTAAAGAAGTGCTGACGCGCGAGATACGGATCTCCGAAGGCGAAAATCAAAAGATCCATCTGGCGTTGCCCGCACGGCCGATTCGAGACGATGTGGAGACAACGTTGCCGGTCGTTGTGCCGGTGCAATCCAACGACTCAAACCCGATCACGGTTTCCGACGTGGCTGACAAGGAATCAGGCGGCGGAAGCCAGTGGCGCTGGGTTGGGGGAGCGACACTGGCGGTCGCAGCAGGGATCGCCCTTTATTTTGTGCTACGTCCTGAGCAGGCCGACCCCGTCAAGGGCGAGGACGGAATGGTGACTTTTCGATGACGCACTTTCCGCAGAGCGTCTGGTTTTGGGCATGTGCAGCGGCACTCTTCTTTTCGTGTAGCGAAAGCGGACCCACGCAAATCGTGGTGATCGTGGAAGCAAGCGACGGTGTGCGCAGCGTTGTCGACAACGTCGAATTTTCGGCCCAACGGGCGGGTCAAGGCCGGAACTTGCTGCTGCCCGTGAAACTTGGAACCCGACCGCTTTCGTTTGCACTCCTGCACGAAGGCGGCCCCCTGTCGGTACAAATCGTCGTGCGAGGCAAGAACGCAGCGGGCACGGACGTCATCATCCAACGCCAGGCCAACACGGAATTTGTCCCCGGCCGCATCAAGTATTTACGCATGGATCTGTACGAGGAATGTCGCAGCGCCGCCTGTGGAGAACCCATGACCTGCACACAATTCGGATGCATTGCCGATACCGTCGCGGGCGGCTGGTTGCTTGACGAACGTGGTTTGCGCCCGGCCTACATCGGGATCGCGCCCGATGGTGGCACAGGGCAAACCGGAGGCACCGGCGGTTCAAGTATCCTTCCGACGGATGGGGGCGTGGGTGGAGTCGGTGGCACGGTGATCAACGGCGGAACGGGTGGTACGGTTGTTTCCGGCGGGATGGGTGGTACGGTTGTCACCGGCGGGATGGGTGGTACGGTTATAACCGGCGGCACCGGCGGATGGTCCGTTGATCTCGGAACCTGCAATCTGGCGGTGCCAAACGGTCGATTGACCACGCCGATTAATGGTCCCTCTCCAGACCCGCCATACTACGGCACCTACCTTGCCCCTTTGGTCGCAGCGCAACCAACCCTTGTCCCAGAATTTGGTGGACAACCCGATCGAGGTTTTCCGTGGATCTCGGTCCCCGAGGGACAGCCGAAGGCAAGGATCGTCAACACACAAGGCGGACTCGGACCGTTGGCACCCGTTCCGATTGGTGCTCCACTTCGGCTCAGCTCCGAACAACTCATCGTGTTGCAGCTGGGAACGTGTGCCACATTCGAGGGAAACAAATGCAGTTTCATTTCGGGACAATACCGCTGCGAAACCTCGTCGACCCAACCCGTGACACAGGACCTCCTACCCCCGGTGGGGACAGCCGGTGGAGATGCCTCGGGTCTGGCACTGCTTCCGCTACTTATTCGAAAGGACGAAATCGACGTAGGTCAAATCAATCACGCCCTGCGCATGACCGTTTCTCGGCTGCGCAACGCTCACGTTTTCCCAGCCAATGCCCATCGCGGCTCGGCGAGCACCACCGATTTTCCACCTTTCGGTGCCAAGCTCCGTCTCAAAGCCAACGCGATCAACCTCCAGGACTACGGACCCGAGGCACGGGTTGTGTTGCAGGCCCTCATCACCTATGGCGCCATTCTCACGTCCGAGGGAACAAACTTCGCAATATCCGGTGAGAAACGCAGCGACTGGGATCCCAAGATGCTGACGGATCTTACGAAGGTTCCCACTTCGGCGCTGGAATTCATGGGTCACGGAACCCCTGTCAATTGAGGCAAGTGGGCGCCCTCAGGCGTCCATATCCTTGCCCGACGAATCGAAGAACTCCACGCGGCCGGAGTCGATGTGATAGAGGCCGCCGACGATGGCGACGTTGTCTTCGGCCAACAACGCTGCAATCTTCTTGCTCTCGGTCTGGATGGATTCCATGACCCGTAGTACGTTACGACGGGCAATGTGATTCACGTAATCTCCGCGCCCGGGGTCCGACTTCGCGGGGATGACCGCGCCCGCGGGGATCGCCAGCTGGATATCCGTGACGATGGGAGCGAGGTGATCACATCCAGTAGCTTCCAGCGCGCTTTGGCCGCTTTCGCGCAGATCAATGGCGGCGGTAATCGCCCCGCACGACGTGTGACCGAGAACGAGGATCAATTTGGCGCCCGCAACGCTGCAGCCATATTCAAGGCTGCCCATGATCTTGTCGCGCGCAACGTTGCCTGCCACGCGAATGCTAAATACGTCGCCGAGCCCCAGATCGAACAACAACTCGACCGGCGCTCGACTGTCCATACAGCTGAGAACGGCCGCAAGGGGGGCCTGTCCGGTCGAAGTTGCATTCATTTGGCGAATGAGATCGCGGGTCAAGCGACGCCCCGTTCTAAATCGACGATTGCCCTCTGAAAAAATAGACAGGACCGCCGCAGGCGTGAGCAACTCGCGAACCTCTCGCGTGGTGTGATCGACGAACTCAATCCGGTCCTCAA
>JAYUPZ010000273.1:0-4093 GCA_043759805.1 Myxococcales bacterium
AGCTCTGCCGGCAAACGGGTGCGAGCCAGCGCCAACACCGTCGTTTGCGGCGGTGTGCGGCTGCGCTTGTACAGCTCGCTGCCCAGATTCGATGTCATCACGATCGTCGTTGACGAAAAATCCACCGTGCGGCCGCGGCCATCCGTAAGACGACCGTCTTCGAGGACCTGCAACAGCAACAACAGCACCTCGCGGTTGGCTTTCTCGAACTCGTCGAAAAGCAATACAGTTGCTGGACGGCGGCGGACGGCCTCGGTCAACTGACCACCGTCTTCGTGTCCCACATAGCCTGGAGGTGAACCAATGAGGCGCGCCACCGAGTGGGCCTCGTTGTACTCGGATAGATCGATGCGAATCATCGCGGACTCGTCATCGAAGAGAGCCTCCGCAATTGCGCGCGCTGTTTCGGTTTTGCCAACACCGGTTGGTCCCAACAGCAACATCGAGCCAAGCGGGCGACGACCCCGAAATCCCGCATGGGCGCGGCGAAGCACATCTGCGATGCGGGCGCGGGCCCCTTCGTGACCTATCACGCGTGCGGCCAGGCGATCTTCCAGATTGCGGAACCGTTCGTCGTCCGTGCGCAGCAGTTGATCGATGGGCGTGCCCGACGCATCGGCCACCACCTCGGCAACCTCACGGGCCGAAACCCGGCCTTTTTCAAGACGGGTTGCACGGGCCGCTGCCACCTCGGCGATCGCCAAAGCTCGGCCTGGTTGTGCGCGATCGGTCGGATAGCGTGGCGACAGGCGCACCAACTGGCGCACGATGTCGTCGTCAAACTCAGCGCCATGCGCATCACCAACCGCAAGCAAACCGTGGGCGATGGCGTCTTCAAGCGCATCACCGGTCAGCGGCGCCAACGCCACGATTTCGAGGTTGATCGAAAGATCAGGCGCCCAGATGTCAAAGCGACGCAGATCAGCCGTGGTCGCAATCAGGATCCAGCGGCGACCCGCGCGCGCCGTTGCGACCAGCTGGGTCGGTCCATCGCTGTGTTCCGAACCAAGCGCACCACAGCCGTCAATGAGGATCGGAACCTCGGGTGGGGTGGCTTCGTGAAGTGCGGCAAGCCACGAACCTGGCGTACCACCGGTTGCGGGCGAAGGACCCGCCGTGGGCGTTGCGATAATCTCGTGGGAGCGTCCCGCAAGGGCAGAGGCGAGGGCGCTGCGACCACTGCCGGGCTCACCTGCGATACAGACGATGCGGCCACCACCGGCGCGCAATAGATCAAGGGCGCGACCCAATTCGCGCTCGCGGTTGACGATCGCATGGGTGGGAGCCATTACCTGCACCAACTCAAGCGCGATCTCTTGTGCGGGGCGAGGTGATGGAGCGGTCGCACGGGCTTGTGTTGCGGTTGTGCGGGTGGTTCGGACAGTAGCGGCCGCAGCTGCTGTGGCCGCCGTGGCCGCCACGGTTTGTGCGGGTGGCGGTACACAAACAGGTTGTGGGGTCAGATCACCGGAAGGTTCATCGCGGCGGGCAGTGCGTTCTGCAAAACGCCCCGGCCCGGTCAAGGCCCGCATCACCACCGTGCGAACGCGGATGGGCTCGTGTCCGGCCAGACGCAACAGATCCATACCGGCACCGCCCGAACGCAAGATCGCAAGCAAGAGGTGCAAGGACGTGGCCCGAGGCGCGCCCAGCGAATGCGCGATGGCGCGACTTGATATATCGATCTGACGAAGGCTTCCGCTGCTTTCCGGGCGAGTCGAGGCGAGTTTGCCTTCAAGGCTCGAAGGCGTGATACCCCGTTCAAACAGGATGCGTGCAGCGCTGCCCCCGACCCTCAAAAGGGCAAGCAGCAGGTCGGCGGATCCAGCGGATCGCCCAAGAAAAGACGCCAGGCGCTGTGCTTCGGCAAGCGCAGCGGTATGATCGGCGCTTGTTTGTGTCCCCACGATCGATGCGATGGCAGGGCTTTCATCCGAACTCAGCATTCCAGTTGTGACGCTATCAGTCCTCCTCAGGCCGTCAAAAAATCGAGCACCGGATCTTTTTTCCAAAAACGTGAAGGAAAGCTCGCCCCCACGCGTTACATTTGTCTGCCCGTTTCAAAATCGCCGTAACAGGAGTTCCCGAATGCAGAGTTTTGCCCCGATCCGTCGTCGTGTTCTCGTCTCCGCCGTTCTGGTGTCTGCCCTGACGAGCCTCGCATCGGTGCCCGCGCGTGCGGCGAAACCCGAGGATGTTTTCAAAGGTCAGGTCGTCATCACGAAGAAGCGGCTTTCCAGCAAGTACCCGTCGGCGGCTGCTTTTGTGGCCGCGATCAAGGCCAACAAGACCGAGAAGGTTTGGCCCAAGGAACAGACTGGCAACGACATCGCGGTTTGGAAGATCGAGTACATCGCCTTCTTCGCACAGCCCCTAAACGACTACGAAGTTCAGGTGAAATTTTATGATGTGACCGGCGGCGCTCGTCGTTATGTCGCGGGCGATGCCCAGATGACGCGAGATCGCTCTGCGCGAGTGCTCGCAGCGGACATCGAGGTAGCCAAGCCCGACTTCGACGTGAACAAGAAGTACATGATCACGGTCGAAAGCCGTGGACGCACCATCGCAAAGGCGAATTTCTGGCTGCTCGGCAAGAGCGAGTTTCACAGCGGCAAGGTCGACTTCAGCGACGCCGACACCACCGCTAAATAGCGGAGCGTGCAAAGAGGCGTCCGGGCCAGTATCCAATTGACGCCGGGCCAGTATCCAATTGACGCCCGGGCCTCACGCGCGTTAAACAACCGCCGTGCGGTCCATGTCTTTTACGTTCTTGCGGTGTGTCTCGGGTTCGTGTTCCGGTGTTCTGTTGGGCCTGTTCTTGATGGGCGCCCCGACGACTGTGCAAGCGCAAGTTGGCGGGGCGGAAAAGGCGACGGCAACGCCGAAAAAGAAAGACAAGGTTCGCCAAAAGGCGACAGCCGGCGAGACACCGGCGGTCAAAGCGCCGCCCAGGCTGACAACCTCCGAACTCGATAAACTGTCAGCCGATCTAGTCGACGAGGACGATCAGAAGGTCATTGACGCTGCAACGCATCTGGCCGCGGCAGGCGGCGATGAAGCGCTCGAGCGGATTCTCGAAGTCCTCGCGGCGGGCACCTATCCAAGGGTCGCGCCGGATCTCCTGGATGCGGTCGCTGGGTTTAAAAATCTAAAATCATTGCATGTACTTGCGATGTATTCTGGAAACCTAAACTTTAAGATTAGAAGCGCGGCGATCAAGGCGATGGCCGGATTGTCAGAACCCCGCGTTGTGGAAATATTGTTGGAGCATCTGGGCGATCCCCATCCCGAGATTCGCACCATCGCGGCCGAGGCGTTGGCCGAACGCAAGGAAGCCCATGCGGTCAATCGCCTCTTCTTGCTCTTCAAGCGCAACGATGCCGGATCCGCCGGGCCTCTTGGTCGGTTGGCCGACCTCGACATGGCGCCGAAGATTGCGGAGTTGCGAGGGGCCGTGACCGACGCGAATCTTGCCGTCGCGCTGGGTGAGCTGTTGAAACGACCTGGTGCACCCGATCGTCTCCGCCTCGACATTGTGCGCACTCTCGGCCGAATCCCGGGCGCCGACGCCACGACGGCCCTCGTTGAATACGTGGGATCGCTCGATGCCAAGGATAACTCGCCGTCGCACGGCGAAGCTCAAACCCTCATCGACCAACGAGGTGATCTTTAATGCGCGCTCAAATCACAACCGCCATGGCGATGGTCCTCGGCGTTGCATGCGCCACCTCGTCGGATCCCACGCGACGTCACACGGATGGCTCGAAGGTCGCCGAGGTACTCGCCTCCGCGAAAACCCCGACCGCAGGACCGGTGAACGCTCAGGGTCGACCACTGGCCTTCCTGATATTGCGGCCCCAGGGTTCACCGTCTGGACATCCCGGGACCCACCGTCGGGTAGCTGCCATCGACATCGCAACCCGTGAGATCTTGTGGAATGCCCCGGCCGAGATTGAGGGTCGTCTGGCGATTGCGCGAACGGTCGCGGTTTATTCACGTCCCGATGGTTCCTTGAATGCGCTGGCTTTGACCGGCGGTTCTGACCGCTGGCAGTACAAACCGGCTTTGGATTCACAACTCGTCGGATATGCGG
>JAYUPZ010000274.1:0-4093 GCA_043759805.1 Myxococcales bacterium
GTTTGTCTGGTAATTCCAGATGGCACATGGGGCCAGGCGTCGCGGACACGTCGAAGGTTGTCGGCACTTGCGACACTTCCCGCGATTGCTTTGCCGGCCGCGGAACCGTCCGAGTACCGTTTGCGTAGCTCTGGATCAGGAAACAACAGCAGTGGTTGATACCCAGCCGGAACGGGTAGGGGTGAATCCGGGGTTATGTCCACGCCCCGGGTGATCTGGGTGCTGTTGGACAAAACTCGAACCGCAAGTTGGCCGGTATTGCTGCTCTTGTGTTCCTCAAGCTGATGCAACACCAGTAGAAGATGGCTCCGCGTCTCAATGCGCGGGCACAAGGCACAGATGCAAAGCGCCTTGATCATCCGGCATTCAACACACCGTGCCTCTGGCCGTGAACGGGTGCTCACCGGCTACGGACCCGGCTCAAGCGCACCGCCAGGAGGACCACCAATTCCCATACCGCGCAACGGACCGAGAATGCTGCCGACGCTGCGAACCGTGCGCATAGGGATGTGCATATCAAGCACGAGCGATTCGCCACCCCGGTAACCAAAGATGATCGGCACCCGCAGCTTGTCGAGTCCGGGGATGAAATTCATCATCGCGCCCACCTGTGCTGCGGATGGATCCACAGCGCCCGCAGACGCGGTTACCATTTTCACCATCGCCAGGATGTCGACACTCATGAAGCCCTCCATACCGCGGGTCTCGTCCACCAGTTCCTTTATCTCGGGTGGCAAAGGTGCAGACAAAGAAGCATGCATCTTGTCGATTCGAGAACGAGAGCCGGGCTCGTTCGAGATCGTCATGATTTCATCGCGAATATCACAGGTCACGGCGATTCGCGGCTCACCGAAAATGGCAGTGACCATCTTGTTGATCTGGCGACCCATCTCTGACTTTGGTTTCTTTGGATAGGTCGCGGCAAATACGCCAGAAGTGTCCTTGGATTGCCATGTAATCGACGGAACGTCCGGGGCACCGCCCGCTTTCAGCAGTGTATTCATGAAACCCGAACCGAAAAACTGGTTCCACCCCTTGAAGGTGGGTTCGGCCTGCAATCCCTTTTTGCGGCCGATCATCGCAATCGCCGGGTGTTTGCCGTCGCTCTCCATTCGAACGGACATGGCCCTTGGCATCGTGTTGAAAAATTCGCGCAACACGGTTTCGCTGGGTGCGTTTTTCAGGTTCATACTGTCGACCAGTCCCGAGATCATCGTGACGTACGACTCGATCCAGTGTGGAGCCAGGTTGTAAGCGCCAATCAATGCCGGAGTCGACCCACTGGCAACGGCAGGATCCAGCGTTGCCGGGTTGTTCTCGGCAAATCGTTTCTCAAGTGGCGTGCCTGTCTTTGCATGAACACGCGCTTGCAAACGCACCCCATCGCGTTCATCGATACTCAACACGAGATCCCCAACACGGGTTTCGAGTACCCAATCGCTGTACATGGAGAAGGTGGCGTCCATGTACTTTCGCAACGCCTCTGGATTTCCTCCTTGCGCGGAGGCTTGGGCGACGGCGGATCCCACGAATTCTTTTCGGAACTCTTCAAGTTTAGTCTTGAGGTCGGCTTGTGCGGAGGTGGCCAGACCGTCGGGGAAAAAGCTGACCCGCAGGTCTTCTTTGGCCGAATCGCGTGTCGCAATCGCGTGTGCGCCAGCGGCGATCAACCCTTCGAGGGTTTCCGAGAGCACCAGGGTTTCCTGACGTGCCACAACCCAGATCTTGTCGCCGTTCTCTCGTTTGATCTCGCGCGCATTTTCTTTGCGTGAAAGCTCGGTTCCAAGCGCCTTGATAAACTTGTTGGCGGCGTCCGCATTTCGCGCGCTCAACGCGACCGCTGCGTGGGGATCCCCCTTGGGGCTCTTGGCGTCGCGTGCGACGAATACCATCGCGACCGGCCGCGACAGATCGAGCGGCTCAAGCAGAGCAGGCGGTACATTCGAACGCGCGAGCGCCATCGTGCGAATATCGGCAGCGGTGGTTGGCAAACCCAGGGCTGCTGAAACGTCGGCGGCGCGGGCGAGCAATCCGTCGGGCGAACGCATGCTGACAGTCACAGCGAGCGCCTGGTGGTTTTTTTCCGGTGCGGTGAACTGGAGCCCTTCGACCCTGGGAGCCGTTATCGTTTTTTTGCAGCCCACCGGCACCAGCAACAGCAGCGTGAATCCCAGTGAGAGGCATCGCAGTTTCGACATGCGGGGGACTATACTGGCAAATTGTGACCCCGGGGACGCGAACCATCTTGCATGTCGACCTGGACGCGTTCTACGCATCCGTCGAACAACGCGACGATCCTTCGCTGCGAGGAAAGCCCGTCATTGTCGGCGGTCATTCATCGCGCGGCGTCGTGTGCGCGGCCTCGTATGAAGCCCGTCGATTCGGCATCAAGAGCGCCATGTCGATGGCGCGCGCGCTTGTGCAATGCCCGGATGCCGTGGTGTTGCGCCCACGCATGGATCACTACGCCAACGTTTCGCGTGATTTCTTCTCGATACTTGAAAGCTACACGCCGCTTGTCGAAGGTCTTTCCCTTGACGAAGCCTTTCTGGATGTATCGGCCGTTCGAACGCTGTGGGGCGACGGACCGACCATTGCGGGATTGATAAAAAATCGGGTGCAAAAAGAGCTTTCGCTGGTCGCGTCGGTAGGTGTGGCTCCGATAAAATTCGCCGCCAAGATCGCAAGCGATCTGCGAAAGCCAGACGGTCTGGTGGTCGTTCACGCCGGAGAACTGCTGGGGTTTCTTTCACCCTTGCCTGTGTCACGGTTGTGGGGTGTCGGGGAAGTCACCGAGGCCGCACTCTCGACGCTGGGGGTGCGCACGATAGGAGACGTCGCGCGAACACCGCGGGGTTTCCTCGAGGCGAGGGTAGGGCGGTCTTTGGGCCAACACCTGCATGAGCTCGCGGAGGGAATCGACACACGCGAGGTGTCGCCGGAGCGCGCAGCGGTATCCATCGGTCACGAAGACACCTTCGAGGAAGATGTCTTCGAACGGGAACGTTTGCGCTGGCATTTGTTGGATCAGGCTGACCGGGTGGCGGCCAGGCTGCGCGCAAAGTCGATGCGCGCGAGTGTCCTCACTCTCAAGATCAAGTACGCCGACCATCGGCGCATATCGCGGCAAAAGAAACTGAACCGGCCCACCCACGACGGGCAGGTGCTTGGCGAGGTGGCGACCGAGTTGCTGGCCAAGGTGCCGTCGATCGAGAAACTGGGCGTTCGTCTCACTGGTATCAGCCTCTCGGATTTCCAATCCGCCGACACTGCGCACCACGCCCAGCCAATTTTTGGCCAAATGTCCCTGGATCTGCTCGCTCCGCCCACGCCGCCGGATGTCGTCCGGGGAGAACGCCTCGGAAAGACGCTGGATACGATTCGGTCGCGTTTCGGCGGGGAATCCATCCGACGGGCGGTCACGCTCGACGAATCGATTGACGGCGGCGCGTTCCCGCACTACGAAGGGGGTTCCCGCAACGCCGAAGTGGCTAGAAAGCGGGCTCCCCCGAAGCGAAGAACGAAATGAAAACTGTAACCGAGTTCTCCGGAATCCTGATTCGCCAAGCCGCTGAGGCGCGCCGCAAATATTTGGCCGATGTTCGCGCTGCAAAGCCTGCCGAGGTGGAACCAGTCGCGCCACCAGAGGTCGTGGCCGAGGCTCCGGTTGAAGCTGAGCAATCCGTCACGGGAGAAAATGCGGACGAATCCGCCTCAGCCGAAGCTGAGGGTGAACCCGCTGCTGAAGTTGAAGCCGCTACCCAGGGCGAAGGTGAATCCGAGGGTGAAGGTGAATCCGAGGGTGAAGGTGAAGGTGCAGGTGAACCGGAAGCTGCAGCGCCGCCAGAGCCCGTGAAATTGGCACCGGGCGAAGGTCCGGAAGCCGAGGCAATCGGAGCCGCCGTGTCGGTTGCAGGGGATCGTCTGGCTCGGCTCATGGAAGCACTGAATGCGGTCGGCGCACGTACCGCAGATGTGCGTGTGGTACGCGTGCTCAGCGTGCCGCCCGCCGAAGGTAGCGATGCTGCACCAGTTTTTAAGTACATCGTGGATCAGCATCCTCGCTCAATGTCGCAGGCCCCAGCGGAACGCA
>JAYUPZ010000275.1:0-4090 GCA_043759805.1 Myxococcales bacterium
GGGCCACGTGAAGCTGACCGACTTCGGCATTGCTCACGTAGACGACGCTGCTCAGTTAACTTCCCAGACCATGATGCTTGGCACACCTGAGTACATGGCGCCTGAGTTGCTCAACTCGCCGATCGTGGACGCACGCGCTGATCTCTATGGGTTGGGCGCAACTCTGTTCGAGCTGGTCACGGGGCACTTGCCTTTCAACGCGAACAATCCCATGGCGCTTTTGCGCCTGCACGAAAGCGGCGAGACGCCCGATCCACGCAAATTCCAATCCGATATCGGTGACACGCTTGCGGAAACGATTATCAAGGCGTTGCAACACGATCCTCAAGACCGCTTTGCGACGGCACTCGAAATGAAAGAAGCACTGCTCGGGCAGTCGGGGCCCTCTGCAACAGCAACCGTTTCGTTCGCTGAAAAATGTCTGCGTTGCGGCGCGCTTCTTTTGCCCGTCGGCAACACCTGCATCGAGTGTGGATATGAACCCATCACGCTACAAGGTGGCAGCCGAGGTGGGTACCGTGTGTTGATCGATGCGCGCCAACGAAACACCCACGATCCGCTGACGTTCAAGCAAAAACACGATCTGGTTGCAACCCTGTCCGCATTTGGCGGAGAGGTAAAACTACCGATCCCCGACCTTGATGCACGTTTCCGTTCCTTACCGTTTGTTGTTGCGAACAATCTCACCGAGGTGGATGCGAAAAAATTGAGCCAGGAGATCTCTCGCGAGGCGATTCCAAACCGTGTCGAACCGATGAACTTCTGGTGTTTTCTGCCCCATGTCATTTCGCCCGCGGCAGTCGTGACCGGCGCCGGTTTTGCCATCAGCGGACTACTTGTTGTGGCCGTCACACAAAGCGGTTGGTTGATTGGCTTGCCCCTCGTGACAGGTCTTTTCGGTGCGATTGCCACGGCACGCAAGCGGCTACGTTCCGTGGCGATCTGGAAAGGGAAATCGGGTTCTCAGACATCGGTCGACGGCCTGCATGTCGAGGCCCGGAAAGCCTTTTCATGTATCTCATCGATACGGGTAAGAAAGCTTTTGCGCCGTATCCTGAGTCAAGGCATGCAACTGCAGAACCATCTGCGTGGCTCTTCTGAATACGCCCCCGAACTCCACCTGCATCTGCAAAACGTTCTATTTGCAGCGTTGCAACAGTCCATGGCACTCGGGGCGCTTGAACACGCGTCCGAAGCCAATGATCCACGCGCGTTATTCGAGGAACTACAAACCGTCAACGAAAAGATCGCATTCGCGCCCACGGTATCGGAAACGGATGACTGGATTGATCAGAAACGCGAAATCACACGACGCATTGCCGACGAGGAAGATCGCCGCAAGGACATGGCGCGAGCCACCGGTGATCTGCTTGACCTCTCGGCGCAACTTGGACGCATCGGCATTCAAATCGCGCGAACCGATCGAGATCCCGAGGAAAAGCTGTCAACGCTCATTGCGGAGCTCGATCTTGTTCTGCAGTCTCAACAAGAAACCGAACAATCGTTGAAGCGTTAAAACGATAGTTCGTTCACGCTGCCACGTCGCGAACGCTGATGCCAAGCGCTTCTCGAACGGCAATGTATTCGTCGGAGATTGCAAAGCGCAACAACTCGCGCAACGGGCCGGGTTGCGTGGCGTGATCATGAAGCATCGCCACATCCACTTCAGCAACTGGCATCTGCAACTTGTCAGCGAGAACGATGCGTGCCGCCACACCCAAATCCCCACACATCAAGAGTCCCGCACGATTGCCCGATTCCGCGACGACATCACGCCAACGCGCAGAGGAGAAAGGTGTATTGCCAACGCTCGCAAACAGCTCTGCCAGGCGTTTTGAAACCTTGTACGGCAACGCTTTTTTCAGCTGAGCGGCCTCGGTCCCAGCAACATCCGTACCACCGCGGCGGCGCGCGTGTTTTGGGTGGAATGCCTTCAAAACATTTCCGAAAAGTTTTGCGAACGCACGTGGCGGCACAGTCGCGGCAAGAATGTACTCGGGCCTTGATAGTTCAAGCGCACGTGCCAGTCGGAATCGTAGTTCGGAAGCAGACGCCCGATCAAAGAGCGAAGAGGCGACGACCAGGGCGGGCGGACGCGCGAGCGCGATTTGAATGTTCTTCGTTGAGGGATCCCATCCCGTAAACACCCCAACCTGTTTGTTGTCGAGCGCCTTGCTGACTTCGGCCAGGATCTTCGCAAAATCCTGTTCAGACATCGGTGAGATGCGATCCTCCATCTTGACGTTTAGCTTCTCAAGTGTCGGGCCATCGAGATCGAACCCACCTTCCCAGATGGTCGAAAACACCTCAGCCAAACCCCTTGCCTCTGGATGGCCCAGGTGGTGCTTGCGAAGATCATCGTTCAGAACACCCGGGTACGGTTCATCGGGGCGTTGCTCATTGCCCGCATGTTTCTTCAGGAACGCTTTGTCGTTCTTCTTCGCCAGACCGAGTACCGACAGAACCTGGTAGCAGCAACGGGCCGCATCAATGCTGCCACTCGCGTCGTGCGCCTTGGCCAGGGCCCGCAACGAATCCTTTCGCGTCACATCCAGCATTGCAAGTTCGCGATGGTTTTGCAGCGAAGCTTCGCCGGATTCCTTGGCAGCGTCGTACAGATCGGCCAGGGCGACCCGAGCGTCGATCGAGGACGGATCCACCGAAACCGAATGCTCAAGGGCTCGAATTGCCGATTGGATATCGGTGGGACGTCGTAGCTTTCCCAGTGTTTCCCAGAGGGAGGCACGCTGTGCGCGCATCTCGGCGCTGTTCCCGACGGCGGGCAAAGCGGGCAGTATGCGCTCCAGCATAAACACACTGGCCTCCGGCTTCTGCAGACGTGCGTGCGCTGCCACCAGCATTGTCAAAGCACGCTCGTCGTCCGGCGTATCTTCCAGCGTTTGAGCCAACAACTCGGCAGCACGACCCACCTGGCCGTGCTCGAGCAGGGTCGAGGCCGCATCGCGGCGCTTCAGAGCTCGCTCACGTGGATCGGCGACGAGTCCAATCAACTTGGTCGACGTTTCCGTCGCCTCGGCCACGGCGCCAGCCTGTTTTTGCAACGTCAGAGTCTTTTCAAGCAATCCGACGGAGGATTCGGTTGACACATCGATAAGCGAAACTGCGTTCTCGTAGTAGGCACGGCCGTCTTCGGCTCGCCCGTGTTCACAATGCAGATCACCGATGCGTTCGAGCAACATGGTTTTCTCAACTCGATCGTGCGACGTTTCAACGATCTTCTGTAGGTGGTCAACAGCCTCCGTCCAGTCGCCGCTTTCAACGCGAAGCTCTGCCAGAGCGATATGCGCCATCTTGAGATCGGCAACGTAGCTTAGTGCCAATTCAAACAGCGTCCGCGCTCGCTCGGGGTTCTTCAGTTTGATTAACGCCTCGCCTCCAAACGCGAGACCCCGGGCAACCTCCTCGGGGTACTGGGATGCGTCTGGATGGTCTACAATCTTTTCAAGTTGAACAGCGGCTTCGCGCCACTTGCGCGCTTTCGCACGATTGACACCAACCGCAATGCGAATAAGCAACTGATCCGGATTTTTGCGATCGAATTCTTGTAGGTTTCGATAGCCATCCTCAAGTCGACCGAGTTTTTCGTATACCTCTCCCAGTCGGAAAACCAGCGAGGCCGTTTCAGCGCCTTTGCCACGCATCCGGCGAAGCGCCTGCGTTAAACGCCGCTCGGCCTGGTCCCATTCGCCCTCGCGATAATAGACATCGGCAAGGGTAACAAGTGCCGGCAAATAGTCTGGATCCAGTTCCAGTGCCTCGTCGAGCCACGGCATAACCCTGACCACATCACCGGGTTGCTCCCAACACAAGCGCGCGAGATCGGTCAACACAACGGCGCGCGCCTCCGGCTGTGATACGATTTCTAGTTGTTTCTGCAACAAGGCCTGCGCGCGTGTTTCTTGACCTTCGCTCGACAATACCGAAACGAGCGCACGCAGGGCACGCGTGTTGTCCGGATCGAGACGCAAGGCCTCCTCAAAACAGTTTTCCGCGCGTCGGGCGTCGCGCAACTGGCCCCGAAAAACGTCACCTGCATCGAGCCATGCGGCTACCGCGTCCGGATTGCTCG
>JAYUPZ010000276.1:0-4087 GCA_043759805.1 Myxococcales bacterium
CGTCGATGGCAGGGGTATCGCGGGGTGCGAGCAACTCTTGCAAGCGCTTGCGCAAACGATCGGCAGATTTTTGCACCTGCGCAGCGTGAAGTTGCCTAGCTTGCTTCAAGTAATCCTTGAGCACCTGAAGATGCCCCCTCAACGCAACTGCCAAAGCAGCCCCTTCCGTCTCGCGGGTCACGATCAGCGCATCAAGCGCCGCGCCGACAGCGGGCATGATCGCCTCGATCGATAGGCTTCGGGCGGAACGTGCAGATTTTATCGACCGCGTTGGCGTCGCAGAGGCGAAAGCCACCAGCGTGGAAAGGTCAATCGGCTGCGCGATGTTAAAGACAATGCGGGCCTTTTCGAGCGTGGAATGCGCAGTGCGAAGTCCGGTAAGTTCTGCATTCTGTGCCGCCTCGCTCCCTTCGAAAGTGGCGTCGTCCGACTCCAGTTCAACCATGGCGCTGACCTGTCCACGCGACAATCGGTTGCGAATCGCCGCGACCAGGCCCGACTCGACTTCGGCGCCGAGTTCTCCGCTGCGTAGTTTGATCTCAAGGGAACGTTGATTGAGGCTGCGCAGCTCGACAACAACGGCACCGGACGGGGTATCAATGCGGGCCCGACCGAAGCCCGTCATACTCCTTATCGTCATGCGTTTGCCTTGTACCACTCGATGGTGCGCCGCAGTCCTTCGACAAACGAGATCGCGCCCGTGTAGCCGAGAACTGTCTTCGCGGCGGCGATCGAGGCCAGCGAGTGTTTGATGTCGCCGGAACGTTTGTCCGAATACTGCGCGGTCACCTGCTTTTCGAGGAGCGTGCCGATCTCGCGAACCACGCCATTCAAGTCGATTGCTTCACCGCACGCGATGTTGAAAACACCACCCGATGCACCGGGTGCGCTTGCTGCCGCGAGATTGGCCTGCACCACGTTGTCGATGAAACAGAAATCACGGGATTGCGTACCGTCGCCGTAGATGACAGGGGATTCATCGCGCAGCGCAGCCGTCACAAATTTCGGGATTACCGCTGCGTATTGCGAATTCGGATCCTGACGGGGACCAAACACGTTGAAGTACCGGAGCACGACCGTCTCGAGCCCGTACACATGGTGGTAGACCTTGCAGTACTGTTCACCGGCGAGTTTCGACGCCGCATAAGGCGACAATGGCGAAGGCGGCATTGTTTCAATTTTCGGCAAAGTCGGGGTCTCGCCGTAGGCCGATGATGAGCCCGCATACACCACCCGGCGGACCCCGGCGAGGCGCGCCGCATCCAACACCGCAAGCGTGCCAGTTGCGTTGGCTTCGTGGGAAGGCAGGGGCGCGGCGACTGATCGGGGAACCGAGGGGATCGCAGCCTCGTGGTACACAACCTCGACGCCCTTGACCGCAGCTGCAAGTGCGGACGGGTCCAGAATGCTGGCTTCGATAAACTCGACTTGCCCGGCGACTTCCGCAAGGTTGGCCAACTTGCCACTGGCGAGATTGTCGATAACTCGAACCTGCTGACCCTCGAGCACCAGCGCACGGGCGATAGCCGAACCGATAAAGCCAGCCCCCCCGGTGATGAGATAAGATTTCTTGGACATGACGCGGGTTATACCCGAACACGACGCATGTCGATCGGATTCGTCGTGGCTTGAGCGGCTACTGTGTTTGGGCGCGCGCGGCGAATTTGGCGATCAGTCGATCAAGCGCCGGATAGTCGCCGGACGCGATTCGCTCGAAGGTCGAAACCTTGCTTGCGCCGTTTGCGGCAACCACCGTACCGAGCGTGAGCATGGCGGCGAAGGAAACTGCGGCAATCGCGCGGAGAGCACCCGTGTTTCGTCGTGAGGTATCCATGTGTCCCACACTATCCCACCCTCAGTCACCTCCCAAAAAAACGATCACACTTTTCAGGGCATCGCGGTCCCCAGAAAGGCACCGAATGGTGTGTCGAGATCAAACCTGCGACCGATTGCCGGTGTGATGCGGACGCGTGGCTCGGGAAGCAGAACGGCATCCACCCGGAACCGGCATTTCCCCGTGCCGAACATCTTGGTAAAGTTTTTTCGAACGGACCTCCCGTCGTAGCGGACCAGTCCCTCGGGGGCAACGGCCATCGCAAGGGGACGGCCATCGACGCTCCCCCGCAAAATCGGCAGCATGCGTCCCCCTGTGTTTTCCATCGTCAACGACAGCGCGGAAAGATCGCCTGGAACGGGGATTCGCTTCGATAGAGACATGGTCGCCAGATGCAGAATCCGCAGGGTAAGGCCACGCCAAAGGGGGGCCCTACCCTGTTCTCGTACGAGCTTGTCTGCCCGGGCATAAACCAATCGCCCGGACGAGCGATCGTGCGCCATGGCCACCACCCGACCCTCCTCTGCCGTCACTTGATGGAAACCGCCGTGAACGGGATCCCACGAGAAAACTTCTTGATGGGGAGCAACGACAAAAACCCCGGCATGGTTGTCCCCACCGCTCTTCAGGCCGGCCCCGGTTCGGGCAATGACGAGCAAGCCCTGGTTGGCAACGGTTCCCCAGGATGCGGCACCGCGCGATCCCGCGCTATCGAGTCGCTTTCGCCAAGGCGAACTCTGCAACACAAGCAGATCCGTTGCTTCGTTCACGCGAAACCAGCCCGGGACGTAGGCGGCGTCGATTGTGGCGACGGCCTCCCTCGTGGCGTCCTCGAAGCGCTCGGCACGCGCGAACGCCGAGGCGAGGTTGATGCGCGCCGTGAGAAAATTAGGATCTAGCTGCAACGCCCGCTGATAAAGGCCGATCGCCAGAGTGAAATCCTTCTTGAAATAAGCCTTGTTCGCGTTGGCATTGGCCTCGGCCGCGTCTGGTGCGGGAGGGGAAAACGGTGGTCCCCCGCCCTCGACGGGACAACTTGTACGCGTGGTTGAAAATACCGCCACCAGCATCGCGACCGTCAGCGTCCCAGTCATGGCAACTGCAACCAAACCCGACGCAAGTCGAGAAACCCACCGTCAGCACTTAGCCCTCGAACCCGGTGGCCAACCAGGGCGAGTGTATTTTGCCGGTAGAGAAACACGGCGGGCAGCTCGATGGCCAAAAAGCCAGATATGCGTTCGAGTTGCTGCTTTTGGGCGCCTAAATCCTGCGCGCGCATCAACTCGTCGATCATCGCATCGAGATGAACAGACCGATAGCCACCGTAATTGAACGGCGAACTCGCGCCGAACAGCAGCCGGGGATCCTCGAACGGTCGCCCTTCCCAGACAAGCGGAGCAAGATCAAAATTCTTGGAGGCGAGTCGGCTCGCAAACGTCGCCGCATCGAGTGGGAGGAGGTCCAACAAGATTCCGGCACGGCGCAACTCGAGCGAGAACAGGTGCAGCTCACGGGCACTGGCCTTGCTTGCTGCCATGTGAATCAGTCGCAGGCGGATGGGCTGTCCATTGCGATCTCGCACACCGTCATCGTTGCCATCGAGGTAACCCGCCTTATCGAGCATTGACGCCGCGGCTTCGCGATTCAGCGACGCGGTCGTTGGGGCCACCCGCGTGGGACCATCGATGGGGGTGAACAACCCCTTGCGCAACTCGCGCGACATTCGCTTTCGGTCCCACAGCAGCGAGAGCGCCTGACGGAAATGGACATCCGATAGCGGATCGGCCGCGACATTGACTGCGAGAAATGAAAAGGTAAACGGCTCGACGCGAACAAGGTCGAGCGCATTGCTCACGGACACACCCGACATTTGATCGGGAATATGCTGTTCGAGGACGCGGGCCAGCAGATCGATCTGCCCACGTTTGATTTTCGTCATCGCCCGCGCACCGTCGGTTTCAATCTCGAAATCGATCCCGTCGAGCGCCATGGGAACACCGTGGTACATTTCGTTGCGCACCAGACGGATTCGGCGTCCACGATCCCATGCACCCACCTTCATGGGCCCGGTACCAAAAACCGATCCACGCGAAGGTTGCGATTGCCGGGCCATCGGTTCCGGCAGAATCGGCACTTCGCAAAGCGCTCGGGCTATCAGGTGGGACGGTCGAGACAAACGCAAGACAACCCGGAATTCACCGCGAATTTCGATCGATGCTACATCGGTGAGCAGTTCCTTTAGCAAAGGGCGAT
>JAYUPZ010000277.1:0-8561 GCA_043759805.1 Myxococcales bacterium
TGCCGCATCAACGTCTTGCCGGCGTTGTCGATCGCCAGCACCTCAATCTTCGTACCACCGAGGTCGATTCCGATCCGCATCGGCTGCGCAGCGTAGCATTCCGATCCGCGCGCGGTGGTCTTAGCGGGGCTTGCGCTTGCTGCGTCGCGCTGAGACCGTCAGCGATTCGCGAACACCAATGGGTGTCAGAAGGGGCACGTAGTCACGCGGCATCGCGAGCGCCGTCGGCTCCACAATTTCGCGATCATCCCAATTCGGCGGATGCCTTCCCGCATTCCAGGTTTCCTGACGAGCGGGTTGCCGCGGCGCCGTGCCAAAGCCCATCCCGTTCAAAGCCAGAGGATTTTCATGCACGTGGGTTTGACCCGCGAAAAACGACAGGCGTAGCCATGAAAGGGATGGATTGAGACCTACGTCGAGCCGCTCCGGTTCGGGCAGCATCACGATGGCAAAATCCTCCGGGCGAATGAAGCGGGCCGGCTTGCGAATGTCATCGTCCGCGCGCCAGGATCCCACGCCACCGCCTGATCGGGGGTAGATGGCGGGCAGGGGATAACTGCCGCCGCTTTGCGTGCCCTTCCAGCGCATGAAATTGCTCAGTCCGCCCACGTAGACCATCACGTGGTCCTCGCGCGCATCGCTACCGGTAATACGAATCACATGACGTGGCTCGTGCGAAAACTGGTGGAAAAAGTACTGGTATCCGGCAATGCGAAAAGCCTGGTCGTCATTCAGTTGCGTTGGGCCGTGGAGGATCACGTTGATGTGTTCCCAGTCCCCTTCGTGGTGATTGATCCATTCGTTATACGGGTAAAAGAACCAATACTGAACGGCCAACAAACCAAGCGATCGATTCCACCAAAACACATGGGCATATTGGGTCGGGGGATAAGGTGTGCCGTCGGGTTTTGCAATCGGAGGCGGCACGGCCGGCGCGGCCACCGGTGCACCACCTTGAATTTCTCGAAACCGGATTTGCCAGGCGGAAAGACCTCGGGATACGCGATCATCGCCGGGCGCATCGACGTGGTAGTCGATAGGATTGCCGTCGGGATCCGTTGTCGAAAGATCGCCCCAGTCGTTTTCGAGCAATCGCCGATTCCCGAGGGCAACAAACTCCCGCAGTACGCCTCCGGCGCTGTCACGGATTTTTCCGGTCAACGGAGCCCCGCCCGCGAACGCATAGGAAACCGGAACTGGCCAGATGTCCGGTGTTGCGAATGCCATTCCGGGGTTGAAACGCCGGGCCAAGATGGCCGTCAGCGGGTTGGCCTCCTCGTCGGGCGTGAGCGCGGAGGGGTGAGCGAGGGTTCGGAACCGATTGATCCCTGTCGAAGTGGATTCCGGTGGGACCGGCTCCGTGCCGCTCGCACTGGCGCCGATCAGGTTGTTGGCAAAGGCCCTCTGCACTGTCAGCAGTACGGCTACAGCCATGGTCAAGCGCGCAACGAACGCGTCTTTTCTCATGATGGGTTTCTTTGTATTGAGATCGACCAAATGGGGATCAGGCTTGAGGACCAAGTTGAGATCTACCTCCGCAAATAATTTGTCAGCAAATCAAGCTCCCGACGCCCGGTACCGAATTACAATGGTGACATGAAAAGATCGTCTGGGCCTGCATCGTTTGCGTTTCGGAAGGTGGTTTCGGTAAGGCTTTGCGCGTTTGGCACCATTTGCCTGTTGTTGATGGCGTGTACGAAGGTTGTCGAGCCCATCCAGGCGGTACAGGCACCCGCACATGTGGGGGAAGCTGCGCGAGCACCATCGCCAGTCAACAATAACGACCGAGTAAATTTGCCCGCGCGCAGCTGGGGTTTAAATCAGGGAGCGGAGGCTGCTCCTCGTCGCGTCGCGCTTCAGACCGGGGCAACGTATCCCGGTGCGACGACGTCGCTCAACGGCGATCCGGGTGGTCTCAACCGGGAACAACTTCAGGTGGCATTACAGGCCAGCTTACCCAGGCTGTCGGGCTGCTTTTCCAATGGCACGGATACCAGTGTGGTTGTTTCGTTCGATGCCGATCCGAGCGGTTCCGTTCGAGGGGTCCGGGTGCGCGGGGCGGTCGACGCAGAGCCGTGCGTGCGCCAAGCGATTGAGTCCATTCGGTTTTCGCGTTTCTCCGGAAACCCCGTCGCAATCGATTACCCGATCAATATCTCTCGTACCACACAGATTGTGACCAATCCGCCGGCACAGCCGGTAGACAAGCCGCCCGAGGCGGTGAATCCGTAACTCGGTTTAGAAACGCATACCGCGCTTGGCGCGGAAGACAAACCATTTGAGCGTGAGGTATCCCGCGCCACCGAGGGCAAGGGTCCCCAGAAACGGGGAGCCGATCGTAAACAGCGCGATCGAGCCACCCAGGGCTCCAAGGGCAAAAAAACCCTTTTTTCTCGCGATATCCTTGTCGCGCAACATCAGACTTCCCATGTGAGATCCTTTCTCGCTGGCGTTAGGGCTTAGATACTGGTCGGTTTCGTGCAGTAGCTAAGCACGCAATTGTCTTTTGTAACTTGATCACACTTGTAGCACGCGGGAGGCTTCGGAGCGTCCGGTTGATTCCAGTCGGTACAACTCACGGCATTCCAGGCATCGATGCAGTCGGATGCGCGCATTTCCTGAAAAACCAGATCCCGTCCACATACCATTGGGTCCGGCATGCAAAGGGCCTTTTGCTTGCCGACGCAATCGGCCTCGTCGAGCCACGTTTGCGCGCCCGGCACCTTCAGGCCGCTGCGGCGGGTTTCTTCAAAGCAATCGAAATACACATGACAGTCGAACTCGGCTTTCTCGAGGCAGAACGAAAGCGGCGTGGCAATGCCGGATACACTGTTTTCGATACAGGCCGACAGTGACAAGGTTGCAATCGCGATGCTGATGACGAAGGGGGTCTGGGAGAGGCGAGAAGCGGAGAGGGTTGCCATGGGTATCTCGGGCGAAAAGGAAATCTAGCAAACCCGTTGCGACGCAGCGCGAAACGTTTCGTCGTTTTTTTCGACGAAGCGGCTCTATTGCTTCGAGTCATCCACCGATATGATGGTTGACGCGGGGCGCATGGACGATTCACAACGGTCAGTGAACAGCGACACCGGGCCTGTGCCCGGTCTTCGATTGCTTCAGGTGGGAACCCGGGCTCCCTCGGTGGATGCTTTTGTGGAGCAGTTCTCGACCTTTTCCGACGACGATTCAATGTTACTGCCGTGGGCTGAAGGTCTTGTGGTGGGCACGGTGGCCAGACTGCTCATGTTGCTCGCGGGCGGCCAACCGGTACTGCGAGGCCGAATCCAGGTGTTGGAAACGATCGACGATGCGCGGGGTCGATTGATACGCGGTCGATTGCTTGAGCTTGATGATCCCAGCCACGACGTTCATGGCCGGATGCTGCAATTGAGGCGGCAGCGAGAACAAATGTTGGCCGTCGGATCGCTCGCCCCACGTGGGTTGCCGCCCCCGACGCCTGGCTCATCGAAAGTAATGCCGCCTCCCATTCCCATAGAAGATCGCAGCGTCTTGTTTGCGCTCATCGACACCACCCGATGCGAGCAGGACGAGATCACACCGTCGGTCGCGCTCGCCTCCAGCACGGTGACCAGAGGCGGTGCTGCGAATCGCCTGGGTGCGCGTCTGCCCATCCCACCGCCGATCCGGGATGGCCACCAGACGCCGGTCACTGTCGATATGGCCGCGTTGACACCCGAGCAACTCGCAGATGTGGCGCAGGATCGCCCTGTGCCACATTTGACGCCTCCCACGTTCACACCTGTACGAACCGGAAAACATGCTCGGGTGACGGGCAAGACAATGGTTGCACGTCGCTCGCGTTTACCGGCGTGGGCTCATCAGGTCGTGGCACCCCTCGAAACGGCGTGGCAATCCGTATTGCAAAAGGTTCCGGAGCCGCATCGCCCATGGGTTTCACGAGGTGTTCCGTTGCTTGGTGTCCTGGTGTTGTTCATCTGGATAGGTCGCTGTGGGAGTGATACGGGAGATCCCTCGGCGTTGGAGGTGGTGCCCGGTCCTGACTTGCCTGCTGCTGTTGTACCGGAGAAACGTGTTTCGCTTGAGGTCATCCCATCGCTTGAACCCTTGCCGCCCGCGCGCTGTTCGGTGGCAATCAAAACCGAACCCGAGGGGGCCGAGGTGCACTGGTCCGACAAGGTACTCGGCAAGACGCCACTCAAGGACGTGGAAATTCCGTGTGGGAGGAGTCTTGTCGCCATCGCGCATCCACATTTCGAGCAGAAAGTTCTGACGGCGACCGCGATGGTTGGTCGTCCCCTGGAACTTAATGAATCGTTGCGGCACAAAGAAGCTTCCGTGACCTTGACCAGTTCGCCGTCAGGCGCTGTAATACGAATAGGCGATGAGATCATCGGCCGGACGCCTGGGTTGTTGCAGCTTTCACAGTTTGTTCCCGTCGAGGTTTCGCTTGAACGCGAAGGTTACCAGGCGTGGGTGAAGACACTTTCGATCGAAAAAGCCGAGGTCTCCGTGCATGCGGCACTGAAAGCGGTTCCCCGGAAGAATTCGGTGGGTCGCAAGACGGGTCGTCGCTAGCACAATACCGAAAAGTGCCGTTGTGGACGGTAAGCCATCTATGATGGGTTCGTTTTGAATACGAATGTACAGTTTTGGCGGTGTGTTGGCGCCAGCACAGGGGCCCTGACAAGCCTGATCGCATTGTTAGTGATTCCTGGTTGCGATCGGCCCGGATGTACCGGGGCCAGTCTACAAGAACAGTGCATCGTACCGACGCCGTGTTCCAGATTGTCGTTTGCGTGTGCCGGATCGAACGCGACCGTGTCGTTCATTGGTCGTGGTGATGCGATGCCGGGCGGGTTGAGCGCGCTTTCCGCCGTAGGCGACGTGTTGCTACAAAACGAGCAGGTCTCTGCCGTCATTGACGCCCTTGACCATCCGCATTTTATTGCTCCAACGGGCGGTACCTTGCTTGATCTCGGGACGCGCGGCGGGAACAACGACTCCATCAACAATGTGTTCCAGGCAACGGGCCTGTTGCCCTGGGATGCCGTGGTCTACACGCAACTGTTTCCGATTCAAGGCGTAGGCTTTGCAGCCGTACAGGTTAGAGGGCATCTTGAGGGCCGTCCCAAGGTGATCGTTTCGACGCGCTACGAACTTCGACCGTGTGAGCCCGGCGTTCGCATCCGCACGGAGATCACCAACGGTGAATCCGACGCCGATGGATGGACGCTTACCGACGGCTACTTCTGGGGCGATCGTGAAAATTCGCCCTTTATTCCCTATCCCGGCGCCGGTTTTTCACATCCAAGCTTTGGTCTGTCCGAGATCAATGACGTATTCCGAAACGCCCCTTTCGTTGCGGCATCGCATCACAGCCAGCCATCGGCAACATACGCTGCCGTCGCCTGCGATAGAGACGCCCTTTCTGGCTTCCATTCTGAGTTCGTGACCGCTGCTGGGACGCCGCGTACGGTGGTGCAAGCGCGCGATCACCTTGTGTTTGAACGATTCATCGCCGTGGCACCTGGACGCGCCTTGTCGGCAGGCACCGATATCGCACTTGAACTGCGTCGGCAATTGCACAACGAACCGTGGACGACGGTCAGCGGAAACGTACTACCGGACGCCAGCGAACCGGTCGCAGCCTTGCAAGACGAGGCGCGGCTTAGCCTGTTGTTCATTGAGGGCAGTTCCGCAGAGCCCCGCGGCAAGCGCATCCCGTGGACCCAGACCTCCGTGACGGCAGAGGGACGGTTTTCGGTGCGTCTACCCGCCAATCGAAACTACACCGTGGTTGTCGAGGCTTTTGGCCGCGAAATCGCAGAGCTTCCCTTTGCGGTTGGTTCGCAATCAATGCAAATTTCTACCATCCCGATTCCAGCGGTCGGAGCGATTACACTCAACGCGATGGTGGATGGGAAACCCGATCACGTGCTCGTGATCGTGGAACCTTCTGACACCGCCACACGAGACGCCGTCAAGGCGAAGCTTCACGACACTTTCGATGCCTGTGCGCCGTTGCTGGGTGCACCGAACGGACCGTCTCCGGCATGTAACAAAGTTCTGCTTGATGGCACAGCAACCACAGTCGCAGTTCCACCGGGTCGATATGACATCTTCGCGACCAACGGTCCCTTTTCCACCCTCGGGCGCCAGACCGTGGTGGTCAGAGCCGGTGTGAAATCGACTGTTTCGTTTTCCCTCGAACGTTTACCGGTCGCACCGATACATACACTGTCAGCTGATTTTCACGTTCACGGGGGCGCATCGGAAGACTCTGCGATTCCGGATCGCGATCGGGTCCGTGCCTTTTTGGCTTCGTCGACCGACGTTATTGTCTCGACTGAACACGATGTCGTCGGTTCTTACAGCGAGGCCATTGCAGCACTCGGTGCGACGAATCGCCTGGTGATTGTCACTGGAACCGAATCCACCGGACATATCCTGTTTCGTTATATTCCGGGCGATCCAACCCCACGGGTTATCGGGCATTTCAACTTTTGGCCGGTGTCCTTCGATCCGTCGGCGCCCTGGCGCGGTGCTGCCTGGGACGAACTGGCCGAGCCCGGTCTGTTGATGACCCGCATGCAGGCTGCGGGATGGTCAGCGGAAACAGGCGTCGCACAGATGAACCATCCCTGGGGCGGGTCATCGTTTGGTCGAGATTACGGATTTGCACGAGCCATCGGGCTGAATGCCAATCAATCGATTGTGGCCGATCCTGCGACACGGGAAGGGGTTTTCAATCGCGTGCCCACGACAGCAAAATTTCGCAATTCGAGTTTCCATGTCCAGGAAGTGATGAACGGTACCGAAAACGACCGTTACTTGCAGTACCGGTCGCTGTGGTTTGCCTTGCTCAATCAGGGGATCTTGCGTGCCGGCACCGCAAACAGCGACTCGCACGGTCTTTCGGACAATATCCTGGGTACGCCTCGCAATCTGGTGACCACCGAATCCACCGTGTTGAACTTTGATTCAATCGAGTTTAACGCAGCGGTTCGCGCTGGACGAATGATCGGTACAAACGGTCCGGTCGTGACAGCAACCATCGTCGGCAAGGAAGGAACGCCGCAAGGCCCCTCTCTTGCACCGTTTGTTCCGCCGGCGAATGCCGTGGTACACATCGTGGTGCAGGCCGCTCCCTGGGTTCCGGTGGATGAGCTCCGCGCGGTTGTGAACGGAAAAATTGTTCAAACGTGGCACGCTGAACTGGCAAAGCCGACGGAGCCGCTCGGTCGGACCGGTATCGAGCGTTTGGTGCTGGATATTCCACTGTCATCTCTACTGCCGGTAGGCGACGCGTGGCTCATATTCGAGGCCGGCAGCCCCTTGCCGCCCAATGCAGACCTTGATTGCAACGGCGTAAGCGACACCGGCGACAACAACGGAGACGGTGTTGCGGATTGGCGCGATGTGGACCGCAACGACGACGACGTGGTGGATGGCAAGGAGCAACCCGGAAAACCGCCGGCCGCTTGCTCGGGTCCAGTTGGGCCGCTCGAACATCCCTCCAGAATAGAGCCAGGCGTCGATCCGTTGTATGCCTTCTCGGTCGTTACCCACGGTGCCCGGCCAGTGGCATTTACGAATCCCTTCATTCTGGATCGCAACGGCGGTGGCTTTGCTCCGGGAGCGCCCTGACCATGAGCTGCCGATGGTGGACGGCCTTTGCGATTGCCGCCGTGGGAACCGTTCTCGTCGGCAATGCGCGGGCGGAAGTCGACGCGGTTTGCGACGAAGTCGATCTCTCGAGGGGTGCGGTGCAGGCTTCGTTGCGGTCGGGTCAACTGGGTTTGGCTCGGCCTGTTTGTGCTGCGAATCGCCTGGGTCTTGGTCAGTCGGGTTTCCTGTTGGTCGATCTCGGCAACTTTTTCGGAAGCATCCGGACCGCAACCGAATTGCAGGGCGAGTATCAGTTGTCTCGAAGAACCTCGATTTTCGGATTTTTTGAGGCCTACCGACACGAGACCGTGATTGCCTCGGTGGCGGCAGTCGAAACGGGATTGGGTCACATGGCGATCGGCGCCACCCATCGATATTTTGAGAATGCAGATCTTGGGGCCGTATTCACCACGCGCCTCGTATTGCCGCCTCCGGCCGGTGTGTACCACAATGTTTCGTCCGTGGCCCTCGATGTGGCGACGGGTGTCGAGTGGGCTCTACATCCCCATCTCGCTCTGCATGGCACGGTTGGATTGCTCTCGTCCGTTGGGATCACACGCGACGCCGCGCAGCCTCGGCTTGGCGCCGCCGTGACGCTCGGAATGGGATGGCAACCGTGGCGATATTTCGGCGTCGCCGCGGACGTCGTTTCGGGTTTCGGCTACGCCGCTCCAGTTGACGTGGTGGCGGCTGCTCTGAGTTTGCGTTTCCTGCCTGCAAGACGGTTGACCGCTTCACTCGACGCACTCGTCCCGATTGGCGGACACGAGCGTGCACTTGCGGCCGGCGCGCTGCGATTGAGCTGGGCGTTCTAAAACCACTCTATGCCCATCGTCGACCAGCCTTCGTCTCTCTGCTTACAGCGCACCGAAACCTTCCGCCGTATTGCGATTCCTCTGCCCGGCAGTTTT
>JAYUPZ010000278.1:0-8556 GCA_043759805.1 Myxococcales bacterium
GAGTGGCCGTCAGCGGGGAGCCGGGAATAAAGCGTCCTACGGGATACGAAATGGCCACGCGGCTGTCGTATCTGCTTTGGGGCACCCTCCCTGATGCTGCACTCATGACAGCCGCCGCATCCGGCGACCTCAATACGCGACAGGGGGTCGGGGCGGCGGCAATGCGCATGTTGGACGATGTTCGTTCACACGCAGTTGCTGAGTTCTTCTTTGACAATTGGCTTCCGATCGCAAGGCTTTCCGCTTTGGCGCGCGATCCAGAGATCTACCCGACGTTCTCGCCCAGAATTGGAGCGTTGATGCGGCAGGAAACGCAGACATTTTTGAACCACGTCATCTTTGAGGAAAACGGAAGTTTGGATTCCATCTTCACGGCCCCCTACACGTTCGCCAACGCGGAGCTTGCTAAGTTCTACGGCTTTCCAGGCGTGGTCGGCGGCGAGTTCCGTCGCGTGCCTCTCGACACCCGGCAACGCCTGGGCCTATTAACCCAGGGCGGCGTGGTGGCAGGATCAGTAACGTCGAACCACACGAACCCTGTCACGCGGTCGGTGTTCGTTCTGCGTAAAGTGCTGTGTCAAGACCTGCCGCTGCCCAGCGCTAGCTTGGCCGCGTTTATCAAGCCGCCCGACCCCTACCAAGGGGCCACGACACGCGAACGCTTCGCGGCGCACTCAAAAAACCCTGTGTGTGCCGGTTGCCACGCGGCGATGGATCCGATCGGGCTTGCGCAAGAAAACTTTGATGCCGTGGGGTTGTGGCGCGACAAGGAAAATGACGTTGTGATCGACGCCAAAGGTGAGCTTGAGTTGCTTGGCGCACCCTATGAGGGTCCCGTCGAGCTTGCCCAAAGAGTAGCCGCAACAACCGAAGCCAAAACTTGTTTTGCGCAACAATGGATGACCTTTGCATACGCCCGCACACTTGCCCCGGCGGACAAATGTACCGACGATTCCGTGCAAAGTACGTTTGCCAGATCAGGTCACAACGTGAAGGCGTTGCTGTTAGCGCTGACTCAGTCAGACGCGTTTTTATACTTGAACGACGTGAAGGAATAACCCCATGGCAAGCTTTCAGCTGAATCGCAGGTCGGTCATTCGCGGGGCGGGCAGCATTGCCATTGCGCTTCCCTGGCTTGAGATCATGGGCAGCCCCAAAGCCTTGGCCGCCACCACACCGGCGAACCGGTTTCTGACCGTGTTTACACCCGGCGGCGCGATGCAATCGCCTCAGAAAGGCAGCCAACGCTACTGGCCGGGCGGCACCGAAGCCGCGCCCATCTTGAGCGCCATCCTCGCGCCACTGGCTCCTGTCCAAAAGCAACTGCTGACGATCCGCGGTCTCCGGTTGGCATGCGCCGACAGCAGCGAGGCACCGCCGCACGATGCAGGCTCGATCGGAATGTTTACCGGATCGGGCCCCGCGAGAGATCCCGACGGATACTCCGCATTGCCCTCGATCGATCAAGTGATCGCGACCCGCATCTCAAAAGATAAGAAGGCCAAAGCCAGCCTTCAGATGGGCATTCGGTGGGCAACAGGGCTGGCTAAGGGACGATTGCATCCCGCAAACGCAATCTGTTTCGAGGACAGTGCAACAGCGGCACCCATTCCTCCCCGGATCGATCCGGTCAGCATCTATGAGGATCTGTTCGGGCGTCTCACACCGCCGATGAATTCAGCACAACCGATGGCAAGCGACGTCGCGTTGACGCGCAAGAAGTCGATCTTGGATTTCGTCGACCGAAAGTACGTGGCGTTGTCACGCAAACTGGGACAGGGCGACAGGGCCAAACTTGAACAACACCTTGAAAAGATTCGCGAGGTCGAAAAGGGGCTTGGCCTGGGCGCGGTCACTGGCGGTCAATGCCAGGCCCCCAGACGGATCGACACCAAGGGCTACAACCCGAACGAAGGCCTGTTGGCAAAGGACGAAGATACCGGGGCGACCAGCAGCACCGACGGGATGATTCCGATGGTGGGCAAATACATCATGGACATGATGGTGATGGCGTTCGCCTGTGACATCACCGCGGTCGGGTTGCTGCAATGGGCGGATAGCGAAGCGCAGCACACATTCCCCTGGTTGGATTTGCCCGATCACCATCACTTTTACCAGCACGATGGTGGCTATCGCCCGCCTGAACTTGAAAAGATTGGCATTTGGTACAGCAAGCAACATGCTTATTTGCTGCAAGAAATGGCCAAGGTCGATATGGGTGGGCACAGCCTGCTTGACGAAAGCGTCGTGCTGTTTGGCTCGGAGCTGGGCTGGCCCGAGAGTCACGCGCAAGACAACGTTCCGGTGATGCTCGCCGGCGGTGGTAGCGGCCTTCGCACGGGACGACACCTGGACTTTCGCGCCAACAAAAATGCCGGCGACGATAAAGGTATCCCCCACAACAATCTGCTCGTTAGCCTCTTGAACCTGTTCGGTGACCCGCGCACCACATACCAGCAAAAGGGCAAGGACTACTGCAACCACCCGTTCAGTCTCACGTGACCTCGGATAGAGCGAGAAATCCCGTGAAAAGCGACGGCTTAAAGCGACTCTCGCGTCAGCTTGCCGTTCACCACCCGCATGATCCCCAGCGGGTTGTTGTTTTGCAGTTCTGGCGGGAGTGCCGCATCCGGAAATGACTGATAGCTAACGGGACGGGTGAATCGGAAGATCGACGCGTGGCCAATCGAGGTGAAGGCGCTGAAGGTGCTTGCAGGGTAGGGGCCTGCGTGGTGCATCGAGGCGCAAACCTCGATACCGGTGCCAAATCCATTGAAGATCACGCGACCCACCTTGGTTTCAAGGATCGCAACCAGATCGCGGAACTCGGCGAGATCTGCCTCGGTGCCGTGGATGGCCGCGGTGAGGTGACCCTCAAGATTGCGTGCGGCTTGCAGAATTTGTTCTTTCGTAACACATCGTACGAAGAGTGACGACGGACCAAAGACCTCGTGGTGTAGCGATGACTGGCCGGCGTAGGTTTCAAACGAGGTCGACAACAACGTGCACGCGGCCTGCGTTTTATTCGCATCCGCAGTTGCCGTGCTCTTGCCGAGCACGTCGACACCCTTGGTTCCAGCCATTCGTGACACGCCACCCTCAAAGTTTGAGAGGATCCCGGCGTTCAACATGGTGGACGGCGCTGTGTTGCGCGCCCCTTCTGCGGCCGTGCTGAAAAACCGCTCAAGATCTGCGTTTTCGATGCCGAAAAGCAATCCCGGATTGGTGCAAAACTGACCCGCACCCAAGTTTACAGAGCCGATGAACGCCTGTGCGATGGCGACCGATCGTTCTGCCAAAGCTCCTGGCAAAAGAAAGACCGGATTCATGCTGCCCATCTCGGCATATACGGGAATCGGTACGGGGCGGTTGACCGCTGCGTCGAACAATGCCCGTCCACCACGCTCCGAGCCCGTGAAGGCCACCGCAGCCGTTGCAGGATGCTTCACGAGCGCAAGTCCCGTTGCGTGGCCAAGGCCGTGAAGCATCGCGAAGATACCCGGCGGCAAACCCACGCGCGCAATGGCCCGGGCGATCGCCTCCCCAACGAGCTCACTTGTACCGGGGTGAGACGGATGGGCTTTCACGACCACCGAACATCCGGCAGCCAACGCCGATACGGTATCCGTGCCGGCAACCGAGATCGCGAGGGGGAAGTTGCTGGCGCCGAACACCACGACAGGCCCCATGCCGGTCAGCCGCGCGCGCACATCGGGTTTGGGAACGGGTTGTCGGTCCGGTATGGCCGTATCGATGCGCGCGCCTTGCCACGAGCCATCGGCTGCCATGTCGGCAAAGATTCGGATCTGATTCAAGGTGCGTGCACGCTCACCCTGCAGACGTGCCACAGGAAGACCCGATTCGACATGCGCCTGTTCGATCAGCACATCGCCGATGGCTTCGATGGATTCGACGATGGCACGCAAGAGTTCGGCGCGTTGGACGCCCGTTGTAATACGGAAGGACTCGAAGGCGACGGCAGCTTCGTGCATCGCTCGGTCGACTTCTTCAACGGTGGCCTCGAAAAACGTGGTGGGCAAGGTTTGAGCAGTCCCCGGATTGCGGGCCTGAAAGGTTTGGGTGCCGTTGGCCACGGCATGACCGAGGAGAAGCTGTTTTCCATGCATTTCCGGCTAATATGCCAGGTTTGTCCGGGCGCGTCGACTCAGGGTAGGACGATAAAGCCGGGAAGCGCGACTTCGTCTGTGACCGACGCAAATGGCGCCTCGGGACAGGTCGAGGCGAAACGGACGTAGGCGCGGTAGTTTCCGGTTAGCGCCCGTCCAGAAAAAGCCTGATCCTGAAAGGCGGGCGTCATCACGTATGAGACGCCTTGTTTGGCATCGCGCAGCGTGACGGTATAGGTGCTTGCACAGGTTTTGGCGGACTCGCGCAACAAGCAGCCGTTGATCTTGAGGAAGCCCCGCACAGGGCGCTCGTTGAGTGCCTCTAGACCAACGACGAAATTGTCCATTGAATTGGAAAACACGACGTTGGAAATCGGGAACTCAGTGTCGGCGTTCGCCCGTCGAACAACGATCTGGTAACGGCCCGGATAGATTCGAGTCTCGAAGACCATCTTGCCTCCGACGCAGGTGGGGATGACCGTGATTCCCCCAAAGGCCTGGTCAGGTTGAAAAATGAGCGTGTAGCCACTGCAATCATCGGCGCGTGGCGGAAGTCCTCCGAACTGAACCTCGCCGCGAATCACAATCGACTTCAATCGTATGTCGAGCGGTATCGGCGGAGGTTCGTTTGTGATATCGAAAAATTTCGCCTCCGCATAGCTTCCGCCGGGCAAGACTTTGGCAGCATTTATCGTGATGTCATACAGATCCGCTGGCAAGGGTACCGAAAACTGCATCGGTTTCCCGCTCTGCACCCATGCGGTAAATCCGTTGCTTCGTTTGCCGAGGAAAACAACGGTGGCAGTTCCGCTGTCCTGCGGGTTGGTGGCCAAAACATCGTCGACGAAGACCGAACCCGCAACCGTTTTGAAGGCCGCGTTCATCGTAATGTTGTCGCGGTCAAGAAGGACACTGAAAGTTCCCGATGTTCCGAGAGGTGCCCGAACGCTGCCGCTGCCAACATCTTGCACAAGGGTACTTGTGTAGCTGCCCGGACTTACGAATCCATCAAAAACACCGTTACACAGCGGCAAATTGAATTGAGTGCCTGCTACGCTTGACCGCAAGTCGATCCGGCTGCGCCCCGCTTCGCAGGGCATCGTGATATTTGTGTTAACCACGCCCGTGATCTTTACGAGTGGCACATTGCCGGTCATGGATGTGTCACCTTTGACCGCTATAGGGTCAGCATTCAGCGGCCAATTTCCCACAGCAACCCTCGTCAGTCCTTCTTTGCCTGCGACGGGTCCCATCAAGTCGACGGAGTACTGTCCGGTTGGAACCGGCACCGAAAAATTTCCGGCGCAATCTGCCGTGAAAAACGCTCGGGTTCCGAACACCGCACCGGTTCGTCGTTCATCGAGGGTCATGGCGAAACACGGTTGGCCGCTGGTTGCAAGCGAGGCAAACGGTTGTTGTTCGTTGAACGTGACCTTGCCGGAGAACGTGTGAAAGGCAATCGTGTAGGGGCCGAGCAGTGTCGTGGATTTGCGCAGCGCGATTGGCGTATCTGCCAGCGTGACGGACCAACTGAAGCTACTTCCCGCCGTGGGGACGGTTTGGAAAATCGTTGCGTATAACTTGTAGTCACCCGGTGGTACGAGTGCGCGAAAATTGCCGCGGCAATCGACGGGGATAGTGTAATTATCTGTTTTTTCAACGAGGTGAATTCGTGCCGGATTGCTGGCGGGTGAAACCAACAGCCCTTGTTTGCAGTCGGGTACGGCGTTCAGACCGGTGATGGCAATGCTGCCCTTGACTTCAACAAACTCAAGATCGAGGACGAGGTCTGCATCCGGAGATTCGAGACACGCGGTGTTGGTCGGGATTCCAGCGTCGTCGAGCAGCGGGACGGGGTTCACCATGGCGTCATCAATTCCAACCGGACCGCCATCCACGCCGGGCAGGTTGCTGGCCGCGCCATCCTGGGATTTTGCGGGCTCATCGGCATCGCATCCGGCGAGAAACAAGACGAGGATACCGACTGCGACCGAGGTTCCCGTGCAGACAAATCGTGCCATCGCCGGAGGTTAGCGCAGCGTTCAGATTCAAGGTACAACCTTCGCGTGAACAATCGATACAAGAAGGTCTATCGTGTGATGCCTAGTGCAGTGATGCTGTTGGGGATCGGCGGTTGTGCACCGACGCAACTTCGCCCGCCTGTCGTCGTCTCACCTCCCGGTCCGTCGTTTGGTGCTGTCATGGCCGTACTTGAGGCACATACCGACGTGGTGGTCCTCGGTGACGGAACGTCAAGGGTTGCCGTTGTGCCTCAATATCAGGGGCGCGTCATGACGAGCACGTTTGGTGGAGACGAGGGTCCGTCACTCGGTTGGGTCAACCTGTCTCTGATTGCCTCGGGCAAACACACCCCGCAATTCAGTGCGTTTGGTGGCGCGGAACGTTTTTGGATGGGGCCAGAGGGTAGTCAATTCTCGATTTTTTTTGATTCAGGAAAACCCGCCGATTTTTCCAACTGGCGCGTGCCAGCGGTGATCAACACCGACGCCTGGTCCGTTGCTGAGAACGATTCGTCACACGTTTCCTTCGTGAAAGAATTGAACGTCACCAATCAGTCGGGCTTTCAGTTTAGTGTGCGGGTCGGTCGAACGGTGCGCCTGCTGGATCGAAATGCCGTTGCACAGGCAGTGGCGGCAGAAATCCCGGTGTCGGTCGAGCTTGTGGCCTATGAAAGCGAGAACCAGCTGACCAACATTGGCAAGGAAGCCTGGACTGAATCCACGGGAATGTTGTCGATCTGGATTCTGGGAATGTTGCCGCCTGGCGACAAGGCTCGCATTGTTGCTCCCATATTGCCCGGTCCCGGCAAGGCCGTGAACGATGACTATTTCGGCACGCTTCCGCCCAACCGCCTGTCGGTCAAAGACAAGGTCGTCATCATGCGAGCCGATGGCAAAGCGCGTGGCAAAATAGGCATTCCGCGTGCACGCGCCCGCGATGTCATTGGCAGCTGGGATCCGTCAACCGGCGTGTTGACGCTGGCGCAGTTTTCTCTGCCCTCGGATGCTTCGGCCTATGTCAACGGCAAGTGGGGCCCACAACCCGAACCGTTTGCGGGTGATGTGGCCAACGCATACAACGACGGCCCAACGCCAGCCGGCGCCGCTCTTGGACCTTTCTATGAACTCGAATCAAGCTCTCCCGCTGCGGCTCTTTCGCCCGGGGATAGCCTCACACACGTGCATCGCACCGTTCATCTCCGCGGTGAGCGCAAGGCTCTCGACGTCATTGCGCAAAAGGTGCTGGGCGTCTCGCTTGCCGAGATCGAGACCGCCCTTCCCTGAATCGTATTACTCTCGTTCGATCCGGTAGATGTTGCTTGCCGCGAGATCATGCACGTACAACGTGCCGTCGCCACCCTGGCCGAATCCGTTGATGCCCTGAAGGCCGGTCGCCGACGTGACGAGATCGGCCGTGAGATCTTCGAGGCAGGTGACCTTGCCGTCCTTCACAATAAAGGAGCTGATCGTGTTCCTCATGTAGTCGCCGAAGAAGTAGCGACCGTAGAGCTCCTTGTCAGCACCACGATAAACGTATCCACCCATGACGGCACTCGCGCAGGAGCCCCCATTGCAACTCCAGCCTGCTTCGCCGTAGGCGGCGGAACTCTTCGACCAGCCATCGCCATCGTGCGGAATTTCGAGGATGGGCAGATATCCAAAGGGCTCCCAGGGAACGGCGGTCCAGGATGGGAAGGGGTGCAATCCTTCCATCCCGCTAATGGCGTCCTGATCGCCTCTACCGGGATTGCGGGGATCGATTCCCTGTTTGCTCTTGTCGAATCCCCAGCCGAAATTCAGCTGCGACTTCCCCGGAGGCACAAAGTCAATCTCTTCCCAGGCCGCGAAACCGACGTCACCAATGTACATGTCGCCCGTGTCGCGATCAAAAGTACCACGGTAGGGATTGCGGATACCCATTGCCCATGAATGCATGTCGGCGCCGGGGAGATCAAGGTTGCCCGCTGGCTTGATTGTTGGATTGTCCACGTCGATGCGGAGAATTTTGGAGAGCTGAGTCAGCGGATTTTGACCGCTCTTCAGCGTGTCCATCCCACCGCCGTCGCCGGTTCCAATGTACAGCATGCCGTCCGGTCCGAAGGCGAGCATGCCGCCGATGTGGTGATCATCCGGATGTGAAATGACTGTGAGCACTTTCAATGTCGTCGAGGCAGCCGTGTCCGACATTTGTTTGCCCTCGGCAATAACGATGTGTCCCTCTCCACCTTTTGAATTGGGATCGGTCGCCCTGCGCGTGTAGAATAAATAGAAGCGCGGATCGGTAGGGAACTTCGGATGCAACGCCATGTTCAAGAGGCCTCGTTCCGAGGAACCCGAGATGGCCGTGGTAATGACGCTCGACCGGATGTCGAGGAAGGGTGTGGTACCAATCGCGTCGTCCTTGAGAA
>JAYUPZ010000279.1:0-8551 GCA_043759805.1 Myxococcales bacterium
GACAGGTAGTCGGCTGCACCTTCCCGAACCGCCTCGACTGCATCGGCGACGCAACCAAACGCGGTTATGAGGATCGCTTCGGTTTGCGGTGACTGTTGCATCACACGCAAAAACAACGTCTTTCCATCTATTTTGGGAAGTTTCACATCCGCAATGAGCAGGTCGAAATCCCTGTTGCTGCATTCCGCCAACGCCTGTGCGCCATCGGAGGCAAGGCTCACATGGTGGCCAGCCTCACTTAACAGGCTGCGCAACGCGCCTCGCGTGTCCGCGTCATCATCAACAACGAGAATGTTCAACATTGCCTCTCAAGCGCCATGCGAGATTCATGCCGACGCTTGGCGACCGCGTGCGCACTAAGGCGATTGGCTCGCACTATCGCAGACACCTTACCGTTACGGCGCAGTAACGAAAACCGCGTGGCACATGTCTTGCTGTAACAAGGGACGAAAGCATCGACCACCTTGGCCACCATCGACAACACGCGAGATCGCCAACTGTTCAAGCGCGTCGCTGAACGCGAAATGCTTGCACTGCGAACTCTGTACGATGAGAACGCGGGCCACGCCCTGCTGATAGCGAAGAAAATTCTGCAGGATGAGGGTGACGCAGAGGACGTTATTCAAGAAACGTTCATCGCACTCTGGAATCATCCTTCGCGTTTCGATTCAGAGCGGGGTAGCGCCCGGACATTGATCGTAACGATGGCACGAAATCGAGCCATCGATCGTCGACGAGGGCGGGGCAGCGCACGTCGTGCGGTGGACGCGGCGCACGCCTATCTCGAACCTGCCGCTCTTCCTGGAGCCGACCAGTTGTTGAGCCAAAACCAGGAAAGCCACCGGGTCCACCAGGCCCTGGGTGCACTTCCTATTGCGCAACGAAAAATGATCGACCTGGCCTATTTCCAGGCACTAACGCAGAGAGAGATCTCCCGAAAAACCGGCGAACCTCTGGGCACCGTCAAGATGCGAATTCACCTGGCCATGAAGAAACTTTCCAACACACTCGCGAGGAAAACATGAACTGCAAGGACTTCAGAATCAACACGGCGGCTTTTGCGCTTGGCATACTCGACCCGGAAGACAGATCACTCTGTCTGGAACATCTGAATGAACCGCTGCAGCACCCACGCTGCATGCAGGCCCTGCAACGTGCGCAGCAGATCGCGAGCGCCCTGGCGTTGGCGGCTCCCGCATCTGCCCTCAATCCCTCGGCATGGAATACGATCGAGGCGCGTCTGGCAGGATCACAAGGCGCCGTAGGGCTGCAACTGGAAGGTATCAATGAGAAGGGTGCTTAATCGTCGGCGAACCAGCCACACAGCGAGCACACCGGTCAACAAACATGCGAGGGCATAGCCGGAACCCACCGGCATCCCAATTTTCCAGCACCCGATCGTCAAGCCAATCTCAGCAACCAAGAGCGTGAGTGAGACCCACAGTGCCTCACGACGCAGATCGAAGTAATACAGTAACAGGATCGCGAGCAAGACCGTGACCTGAAGCGCGGCGCCAACAAGGGCAATGCGAAACACCGGAATCGATTCGACCGTCAGTCCCATGATACGGATCAACATTGGCGCCGCCATGAACGCCACGATAGTCACTCCCCCCTGGACGAGGGCTGCACCGCGTAAAATGGCAAGTGCTTCGAGACGCACCCCGTTGGCTTGATCACGAAGCAATGCCAGGGTCCCTCCGCCCTCGACCCCGTCATAGTAGGCGCGGAACCGCTGATAGAAAACGGTCTCGATCTGGACGTACATCCACGCGAACCCAGGAATGACAACGAACCACGCGATGGCGGTGGTTGAGGTGTAAAGCGAAGCCGTTGCACGATCCGCCAGGAACCACACGACGAGCTTGTCGGCCCAAATCGACAGGTGATACACAAACGCCGAAATTGCCAGCAAGCGGTATTGGTTGAACGCCGGCCATAGCCGTGCGCTTTCATCGGATGTCGCGGGCAATGCGCGCGCGACCCCGACCATCAACAGCACCAACGTCAACACCTGGCCAAGAACAAAACCGTAAAGGTATCCCATCGCACCGAGGTCGAGACCACGTTGGAGGCCTACCGCGACGACGGCCGTTAACGGCGCTCCGAGTGCAAAGGCCTTCAGTACCACACCGGGAGAACTCAATCCGCCGCCCATCGACAGCATCAACCATTCCGCACCCACCACCAACGTCAGCAAGGTGCCGGGTACGGCCAGCCCGATGGGCACCCGCATGATAATCATTAGCAACACTCCGGCCGCGGCGAAACCAACCAATGTGCCGGCGAGCGCCCTGCGCAGGGGTCCAGCTATCGCATCGATGCGGCCGTCATACAGCCGGTCCGCTGCGTAGCGCGATACGACCACTTGAACCGGGGCGCCGAGAACAATCGTGACCGCGTATACAATGGTCACGATATTTTCAACGCGGAGAAAATCGGCGCCACCATCGCGTGCAGCCAGTCGTAGACACATGAGCACTGCACTCGTGAGGAGCCACGGCCCCGATGTCACCATCGCGCCCGTCAGGTATGCACCCACCGCACCGCCGAGTGAACCGCGGTCAACAAGTCTCTGAAGTTTCCAACCGATGCCAGCTATGACGCCACCATGTCCCGGTATAGAGAACGGTATTTTTCCATCATGTCGTGCCGCCGATAAAACCCACCAACACGTTTGCGTCCGGTGTCGCCCAGGCGGCGCCGCAAGGCCGGATCACGCGCCAATCGTACGAGTGCTGCCGCCGTCTCTCCCGGGGTGGCTACCCGTGTTACGAATCCGCTTGGACCCAGCCGTCTATCGTCTGCGTGCTGCCCTTCTATCATCTCGCGGCAAGCGCCCACGTCGGTCGCCACCACGGGTAATCCGGCCGCGTAGGCTTCCAGGATCACGAGGGGTTGGCCTTCGCTGAAGCTGGTCAGAACCACGACGTCCAAATCGGCGTATATGAGGTGGCTTGGCTTGGGTCCGACGAACTTTATCGAAGCGCCACGCCCGAGCATTTCGACAAGCGCCAGGCAACGAGTGGCGTAAGACGAATCTTCGTCGATGGGACCTATCAATCGCACGTCTAGTGCCACATCGTGCATCGCCAAATGGCAGGCTTTGATGAAACTAACAACGTCCTTGATGGGAACAACCCTCCCAACGAAACCAACCCGAAGAGGTCGACGTTCAGCCTCCCCAACGTCCACGCTCGGAGACGGAATCGGTTTTTCATGTTTCACATCCGACACGTCCACGCCGTTCGGTACCACGGTTATCTTGCCTGCCAAGGCGCCGTCGGCAATTTGACGTTTGCGGTTGACGTCGCTCAGGGTGACGATGTGAGTTGCGCGGTGATACGCAACCGCTGCGAGTGCGTGAAAGGAACGCGCCCACAGTCTTCGCAGCGGAGAAACTTCGGGACGGACGCCAAGTTCCCCGGCGCCATCGTCCTCGTCTTGAATCCATTTTGCGCGCGCAAGTTCCATATTGCGTTCGCGCGAATAGATCCCGTGTTCGGTGAGCACGAGGGGTCTACCTGTCTTCAAACTAAAGCTTGCACCGAGCAGGCCCGCATAGCCGGTCGAGACGGTGTGGTAACAACGTGCAGGCGGAGGTGTTTCCGCAATCAACCGCAAGATCGGAATCGAAATGGCCCTGAAATGCCAGAACAAGTCCAAAAAAGACGTCTGAGGTGCGAGGTGTTCCGACAGTTCTGAAAGAAGGTCGAATGTTGCCTGACCGTGGAGAAATTCGGGAACACCAATGTCGCTGCTCACCAGATCGGACAACAACTGATCATCCACTGTCTCGCCCAGGTGTAAGCGCCTCATCGCGGTTAACACACGCGATGGGCGAGCCCGCGATGCGCCGCTCCGCCGGACGATGCGTATTTCCCGATCGAGTGCGGCTCTGCCTGCGTGGTCTCCGGGTACCGGACGCGCGTCCTGGCAGTAGGCATGGTGTAATTCGGTGACGTTCTTTGGCAATTCGTAGCGAGGTTTCCCGTAGCTACCCGGGTGCGAGCCAATATTGAAAATGGAAAAACTGAGTTCGGGATGCCCCCGAACAATATCGTGCACCCATGCCGACACGCCGCCCGACACGTAGGGATACGTACCTTCAACCAACATGCAAACGTCGACGGGCATTACCCTGGCCCCCCAAGTGACGGCGCGAAAGCCGCCTTTCGTGCGGCAAACTCATGCAGTCTTTCGGGCGCGAATGTCTCCGCCTTTTCGTAGCACATCAATGCCTCGGCGGACAACACGGCGAACAGGCATTCATCCGCCAAGCCCGTGTGAATGGCATCGGCAAGATTGTCGGCGGCAGCGATCGCGCTGTCGAATCCTGGCGTCGCCACCAGTTCAGCCCGACGGATGATCACCCGCTCTTCAAACTGCGTGTTCAGATCTTCCAGAGCAAGGGCGGATTCAATGGCCGCCTCTGATTCGGCGCGCGCTATCGCCCAGCGCAACAGTCTCAGGTTCGCAGCATTTGGCATTCGTGCAATCATGGTCAAGGCGGCACTGCGTTCGTGGGGATTGCTCGAGACCAGGGCCTCGCACGCCGATACGCCGGAGGTCAGACGAGAAATGTCCCCCACATGCCCCATTCGTACCACGGTCGCCCGGGGCGAAAAGAACTGCGCAATCTCACCACGACCCTTTATCCGCGTCGTCAATGCCACCACTACGCCGATAAACGGCAGCGTCAAGGTGAGCGCCGCCATGAGCGCACGGTGGCTTCGTGAGACGCTGTCGCATAGTCCCATCACAACGGCAGCGCCAATATGCAAGGTGAGAGCCGCCGCGAGGAACACAAGGGTGCCGGGTCCCAGTGCCAGGACAAGGGTGGCGAGAAACTCAATTCCGATTGCCAATTCCGGTGCGTGTTTGTTGATGTTCATGGAATTCACGTCAAACGCGCCACTGAGTGGGAGCCTTGGCAGTGTCGTCGGTGCTCGAGATTTGAACGTCGTCGGCGTGTTCAGGAGTCGCCGACACAAACCGCTTGGCGCAAGATGCCGCTATCGCCTTGCCGCACCAGCTCCCGATGAGAGCGAGATCGTGCGCCGCCGCAATACCGGCGTTCGAAGGCACACCGCGAAGCGCGAGTACCCCGATGGTGTTGCCGGCGTCATCGACGATCGCTGCCGCAAGATCGCTGTCGTCCGGACCGGTTTCCTCGCAATCTTCACCCCGCGCCAGTGCATTGCTCTTCAGTGCAGCATAGGCCGTGCGATCATGAAGAAGATCCGGTGGTGTGGGTACATACAAACTCCAGGCACCTGTCCGGACGAGCGTGCGCAATAACCCCCGCTCTGCAAGCTGTACCATGCCGGACCGTGCGCCCGTGCGTGCAAGCGCCAGATCAAGTGCGGCCTGCGCGCCCTCTATCGCATTGTTCCCCTCCAAACGACCAGCCACATCGCGCAGGAACGAAAGCGAGTGCTCCACCAGATCGGTGCGCCCGCGCAACACCACTGCGGCAGTCCGCAACTGAACCAGCGTATCCCTGTCGCGGGCCCAAGATTTCTCCAGATCGGCAATCTTTTGAGCGAGACCTGTGGAGCGGCGTTCGTGGACTGAAGCCACCCAGGCCACCAGGATACACACGGCAAGCGTGGCCAGATCGGTACCCGAAATGTTCAATTCCGATCCGAACGGTGTCCCTGTTCCGTCGGCAAGAGACACCAGTGCCACTGTCCCCCAGACTGAGGGTAATACGAATGCCAATCCACGGTTTCCATAGCGCGCGGCAAGTATGAGAACCGCAACCCAGGCCGGATGTGGCCCTGCGTCGGTCAGTTCACGGGGGATAAACAATACCGTCAGGCCGGCAGCGATGATTCCGGCAACCACCGCTTCACGTATGACCACACGTACTGGAACCAGCACGCCGACCGATTGCGTTTCGAGGCGTCGTGAAACGCCCGCTATCAATGTTGTTGCTTTAGAGGTCTGCATGATATGTCAACCAACCCGTGTGCCGAGTGCCGGCCAGCCCAACGCTGGTCTCCCGCGCAAGATCGTACGAGAGCATGAGGCGGCTGCGGGCCGTCACCATTGCAAACAGCGATGCACCCGTTTGCGAAAGTGTCCTGCCGCGCGCACGGTCGTAGCCCATACCCGCTCGGACCGCCAAAGCCAGCCACTGCGTGTCGAGTGTCGTTCGCGCGACCAGCGATCCGATATCGGCCGATGACCGATCGACCAGCGCTATGCGCGCAAGGAAGGTGGGATCCGACTCGCCGTACAATTCGTAGTGGCGATAGCTCAACGTGACCGAGTCGGCAATTTCTGTATTGCGCAACAGATCGTCATCGAGGATCTGTCCCGGCAAGATCCGGGAGGAATCGTGCCACAAAACAATATCAGCGCCGACCCACATCAGCGTCTGCGATGCGGTGGGCCGCGCAGCCGGTGTCCCGCCCAAGGTTTCGAGGCGCAACTTTCGGACCTGTGCACCCGAATCGATCAGGAACCGCTGCGTCGATGGGATGGGCGTGACGAAAACATGGCCAGTCAGACTGGTGACGCTACCCCCTTCGTGAACCGCGATGGACGCATCATTCCACTGGGCGTCATTTTCACCCCGCAGATCCACCTTTACCAGCTTTCCCAGTGGCGTTTCCACCGCAGCCGTTTCTCCCCATGCGAGACGCGCCCCCCCCTGTTCTTGTGGCGATTGGCCGTCTAGCGCTGACATGCGGTCAAGGCTCCGCATCTGGCCAGCCAGCGTAAGCCTGCCGCCCCAGCGCGTCGCAAGAACCAGCGATGCGCTGATTGCAGAGACGCTCGCGTTCGCGGCTGGAAAACGGCGGTTCGTGGAATCGTACCACCCAAGCAAGGAGGCAAGATGCCTGGGTCCGAAGGGAACGGCCACGCCCGCTTGCAGGTGCTGGCCCGTGGCCGCAGGATCGGATCGCGTGGACAGCATTGCGCCCACCTCCGGCGTTGTGCGATCGCGCATGCGTTCGCGCGCCTTGACCAGGCTTGCCTCGGGGCCAACCGCAAGTTCGCTGGCTCGCAGGTAAGCGGTGTAGGCACCGCGATCGTCGTGTGCGCGTTCCAGCGCCCGACCAAATTCCTGCTCGACCGTCGGGGAAGACCAGTCAGCTGCCAGATGAGATCGTACGGCCAATTCGGCGTCAAGATCGCCACGCGCTTCCAGCGTCCAGGCGAGCATCTGACGTGCGCGGTGGTGGTTCGGAGAACGTTCCAGAAACCGACGCAACACACGGCCCGCCTGCCACCAATCCTTTACCAGCAGGTGGGCTTCTGCCTGATTGATCGCGACTTCTGCGTCAGGTGGCTCGTCGGCGAATGGCCACAATGACTCGTAGATGGTGTCGGCGAGAGCGATGTTACCCCGGCGGGCGTGTATCCGAGCCAACCATAAGCTGGACATGCGATCGTACGGTCCCGATCCCATCTCCAATTCCGCGATGCGGTGTTCCGCGCGCGCTTCGCGTTGCCGATCGAGCGCGTAAAGACCTTCGCCGCGCAGATAGTGCAGTTCAGGATCGCGATGATGCCCACCGAAGTGGTGCGATCTTTCGAGAACCCGCACACCATGGGTGAAGTTTCCCGCCGCCATGGCGGCGCGCCCGGCATTGCGCTGAGCGGCGGCATCATGGGGCGCAAGCACGAGGATCCGGTCGAACTCTGCCTGAGCCAACGCAAAATCCTGATTGTCGAGTGCTGTTTGTGCCGCATCCCGCATCGCCTCGATGTCCTCCGCATCCGACGACGGTGTTGCCCGCTCGTCTGCAAGGGCGTGACTCGACCATGCGAGCACAACAACAGCGGTGAGGCGTGGGCGGTGATTACTGGGCATGATGGACTGCGTATGCAATGGACATACCGTTCACTCTACCGTGACACTTTTGGCCAGGTTGCGCGGTTGATCGACATCATTGCCTCGGGCCAACGCGCTCGCGTACGCCAGCAGTTGCAACGGAAGAACCGTGAGCAATGGCTGCAAGAGGGGTAGTGTCGATGGGATCCACAACACGGTATCGCTGAGTGCTTCGATGTCACTATCCCCGGACGTGGCGATCGCAATGATCTGCCCGTCACGTGCGCGCACTTCCGCAAGGTTGGACATGACCTTGTCGTGACCCGGGCCCGCGGGCGCGAGCACCACCACGGGAACACCCGGCGCGATCAAGGCAATCGGGCCGTGCTTCATTTCACCTGCCGCGAAGCCTTCTGCGTGGATGTACGCAATTTCCTTCAGCTTGAGCGCCCCCTCGAGCGCGATCGGGTAGTTGCTGCCGCGCCCCATGAACAGCATGTCGGGAACATCCCGATACTTCGCGGCCACGCCGGCAAGATCGCCCAACCCAGCCAACGCTTTCTTCATCTTCTCGGGGATGAGCATCAACTCCCGAGCGATTTCTCCCGCCCGGATCGGATCCAGGTTCCCGGTGCGACGGCCGATGTGCAGGGCGAGAAGCGACAACGCTGCGATCTGCGACGTAAAAGCCTTGGTCGACGCGACCGCGATCTCGAGCCCTGCGCGCGTGTACAGCGCACCATCCGCAACGCGTGCAATGGC
>JAYUPZ010000280.1:0-1832 GCA_043759805.1 Myxococcales bacterium
CACGTCCCATCCGGAAATTGGTGATTCCCAGTAGCATTCCAGCTCGTTCCTGAAGCCGTTCGGTTCGACAAAAGCGACTGAGTCCCATTCTCCCACGAAAAGTTCGTTCAGCCGGGTTTTGGCGTCCCGGAATTGCATCATTCGTTGCGAGCCGAATCGTGTTTTGGTCGACCGTTGTCGAACGAGTTCGGGCAACAAACGGGCAAGTCCATCTCGCTGTAGTGAGCGGCCCCGCCTCCAGGGGATTCGCTCAGACAGCGGTATTCCCAGCACTCCTTCCAGCAATTGACGGTCCAAGAAAGGGAAACGCATTTCGACACCTAAATCGAGAGCCCAGCGACCAGACCCATCAGTGGCCGGTCCGGCACCCCGCGGTGAAAGGTCACGCAATATCGAATGAGCCGTTAGCGTATCAGCAAACTTTTGCGCCTCCATAATTGGTCCGGGAAGTAGGCCGAGACACGCGGGTCCCAACCAATTTGGTACGACAAATGGGGGAAAACGAGAATCGGGAAACTCGTGGCGTCCCAATGCGCGACCGAGGCAAGCACTCAGAAAAGCCCGAGCCCGCCGCTTTTGGAGCGTTAGGTCAGCCCCTGTTAAAATCATCGCGGCTGCGCTTATCCAAGAGTTACCGCGAACCAGATCCGTCAATACTGTCTGATCCTGCGCAATTGCATCACCGTGGGCTCCGCAAAGTAATACCTGCCCTCCGAACCCCCGTAAAAACTTGCTTTCCTGTCCCCCACCGACGTTGACGGAACGCGCACCAGGCGCCGCTAGCATAGGGGAATCGAAGTCCGGATATTCCATACGAGTTCCGTCCACATACTGAACCGGGAAGGCGAGGCGAGAAGCCACGGACTCGGCGTATTTGCGTTCATCACAGTCCGGAATGCTGGGAAAAAATGCCGAAACGCCCACAAACGAAGGCGTCGCGCATTCAGCATGCAGTTTGTCGCAGAGAAGTGCGATCGATGACGAATCGAGTCCACCACTCAGTCGTACCGCAATGCGATCGGCGCCACGAATACGGTTGCGTATCGAAGTCTTTAGATCCGCTGTGAATGCCTCAAGGTGTTCAGCGCGCGAACGGCCAGGATATACCCGTGGAACTGGCTTCCAATAGCGGTGTTCTTTCGGACCAAGTTCGGGTTTGAAGATGAGCGTATGGCCGGGGACCAAGGAGTGGATTTCGGAAAAAAACGTGTGCCCATAGCCGATCGGGACCCCGCAAAGAAACTCTGAAACGGCGAGCGGGTTTATCGTGGCCTTGTGATCGGAAAACCCGATAAGAGCTTCGACAAACGACGAGATGGCGATGTTACCTCTCCCATCGCAACGGTAGTACGCCGGTTTGACACCAAAAGGATCGCGCGCCACGACAAGCTGCCGATTGGCAGCATCAAATACCGCGACTGAAAAGTCACCGTACAGGTGCTCTGCAAAAGAAAGACCCCACTTTTCAAAGGCGTATCTAACGATTTCCAGATCACACAACGATTCACCGGGCATGTCCAAGGCCAGATGCTGAGCAAGCTCATCCCTATTGTCGAGGCGCACATCCCCAACCAGAAAAACCGAATTCGATGGCGATCCTTTCCTTTCGGAGTCAGAAATGCCAATTGCTGTCGCGCCAGAAAGACGCGAGCAAGCAAGAGCAAATCGTTCACCCGACTGCTCCTCCCTTGAATAGGTGAAACTCGGATGAACGACCTCGCCGAAAGCACGTTTCAACTGAAGCCGATATGCCTCACGTTCGCTCTCCGAGATTGAAGCCCCCCAAAAGGCTACGTAGGGCACCGGTCTACAACCAATCGAACGATTAGTAG
>JAYUPZ010000281.1:0-4065 GCA_043759805.1 Myxococcales bacterium
GAGGTTGGCACCTCGCTATCGGTACGTGGCCGGGGCGCGGGCGGTGGAACAGCAACAACGGGCGCCGCGACAGCAACCGGTGGCGGCAAGGGTGCCGGCTTGGGGGCCACCGGCGGCGGCGGTGCCATGACGGGTGGCGACGGTGCAGGCGGCGCAGTAGCCAACGGCTCATCGTCATCCAGATCGAGGTCCATGCCTGGCGGCGGAACATCGGGAAGATTTGAAACCGATGAACCCGACGGTGGTGGGGGAACAGCGGTATCCTTGCGCGGAGGGGGCGGCGGCAAGGTTGGTTTGCGTGCGAGATCGTCGACGACCAGCGCCTCGGCCGTGTCCTTGCGGCGGTGCAAGGCCGAGCTCAAAGAGCCCGCCTCGTTGCCCAGGTTCGCGGCCTCTGGAGCGGGGGCGTTTTCGACGCGGATAATGAAATCCCCGATGTAGAGCTTGTCACCCTGAAAGAGGGGCGTTGGGCCCGCGATCTTTCGACCGTTGACGTAAGTACCGTTGGTACTCTTCATATCCTCAACCGAAAAGGCGTTCGCCTTGAGGACGATCCGAGAATGCTTTTTCGATACGTTGCCCTTGGGCAGTACGATGTCGTTTCCCTGGACGCGACCCACCGTTACATCGGTCTTGTCGAATTCCAGTTGCTGCGTCTCCCCACCCTTTTCGGAGAGGCTCAGGATGATCATTTCCCGACGCTAAGCAAATGTGTCCCCTGGGTCAAGGATTTTGCATGGTTTGCTGAGTCGGCAAGCCTGGTTAATATACGCCGCGTGACATCCACGAACGCGTCGAGACCCTTTGAACTATTCCCGCGCGCGCTGTTCTGGACCGTGTTGTTGGCCGTTGCTGGTTGTCGCAAACCCACGCCGCAATCGGCTCCGGTCAAAGAAATGCCCGTAAAAGCGTTGGTCGTCTCGTCTCCCGACGGATTGCTCTTTACCTTCGCGGATGAGAATGGCGCCTTTCAAACTGTTGACACGCGTGATGGTGTTCCCGCCCATGCTCGCAAGATGGTTCGGGTGGTCGATCCAGCGCAACCTCCGGTCGATTCGGAAAACGTCTTTGTGTTGGATCTGACCGAACTTGAACGCAAGAGCCCGGTCACCACCCAGATGGTACCCCGGGCTCGATTCGAGACACAATCATTGGCGCAGCTAATGCCGGGCGAATCGTCCTCGCTCGGAGCGGGCAACGGGGCCGACGGAGGCGTGGAGCCCGCCGTGAGGTCGCCTGCGGGGACTGCCCGGGTGGTTTTGTACGGAACAACCTGGTGCGGCGCCTGTCGTACGGCGCGGCAGTATTTCGTGCAGAACGGCATCGCATTCGTCGACAAGGATGTCGAAAAGGACGCGGCGGCGGCCGCCGAACTGCGTGACAAGGCCACCCGCCTGGGGGTATCCGCGGACCGCGTGCCTGTGCTGGATATTGGGGGCCGATTGCTCATCGGCTTCGATCCAGCCCGAGTCCAGCGTATGCTTGAAAGTACAGCCATATGAAAACTAACCTTCGACTCGCCCTCGCTGGATTTATCGGACTGCTCATCCTCTCCGCATCCGGTTCAGCAAACGCCAAGCTCTTTGATCTCTACGCTTCTTTCAAGGGCGGTGGGATCACCGGATCGGGAATGGAGAGCCTCAACAAGATGGACGCCAATGGCAATCCCGTGTTGGGCGCGGACTACTTCGAGGTCGAACGGGGACCTGTGATGGGTTTTGAAGTCGGCGCGGAGGTTTTGTTCCTCGACTTCTCCATTGTCGGACACCAGTTTTTCGACGTGGGCAAAACCAATCCCAAGGTGGCCGACGATGGCGCGTTCGCCGGTACCCTGTTCGAGTTCTTGGTTGGCATCGACTTCGACGTGGCACTCGACAGTGGCAAGAACCCGTCTTGGTTCCTGCGACTCGGAGCCAACGCGGGCATTGGCCTCGGGTTGCACCGCCGCGTCGATCCGCCTCTCAGCAACGATGAGGTTGCAAGCAAGGGCTTCATGTCTCACGCCATATTCGCACTCGACTACCACATCAACGATGTCGTTTACCTGGGCGCAGAATTTCTGCCCGGTTACCACGTCTTCGTGCCGGGTGGTGACAACCCCGTCAACGACAACTCGGTCGGCACCCATTACATGGGCTTTTTGTCTTTGCAGTTCCACATCGACCCGATGACCTGGGGCAAAAAGTAGGTCCATGGCCGAAGAGGCTTTAAATCCCGCGCCCTTTGCGCGGGTGGCTTTGCTTGGGATCGGATACATGGGCGGCTCGCTCGCGCTGGCGCTGCGTGCGGCGGGCTTGGCGAGGACAGTGGTCGGTTACGATACGGACCCCGCGTCGGCAAAGCTGGCGCTTGAACGAGGCATTATCCAGCTTGCGGCAAGCACCCCGGAAGAGGCCGTACGCTCGGCCGATCTGGTGATCCTCGCGGCGCCGGTTCGAGCCCTAGAAGGGCTGGCGAAAACCATTGCGGGCTCGCTCGCATCTGGGGCGCTGTTGCTCGACATCGGCAGCGTCAAGGGACCGGTGGCCAATGCCGTGCGCCAGGCTGTTGGAGAGTCGCACTTCGTTCCGTGTCATCCGTTGGCCGGTGCTGAAAAGAGCGGGGTTGGCGCCGCGCAGGCCGATCTGTACCACGGCCGGCCGTGCGTGTTGTGCCCCTTTCCCACAACCAATCTGGGTGCGCTCGAAAGGGTTGAGGCCTTGTGGCGCGCCGTTGGCTCGCATCCCATTCGCGTCCCGATCGAAGAGCACGACGGGTTGGTGGCGGCGCTTAGCCACTTGCCTCATGCCGTTGCGTTTGCGCTCGCCCGGGCGGCCGAGCAGGACGGCACCCGATTGCGCAACGTTTTGCCCGGCGGAACGCTGACCTCGAGCCTGCGGGATACCACCCGCGTGGCGGCATCGAGCCCGGAAGTTTGGCGAGACATATTTCTGATGAACGGACCGAATATCCTTCCGTTGATTGATCGTTTCGTGGGCGAACTCCAGTCACTGCGCGCCCAAATTGAATCCAACGATGCCGCCGGATTGCACGAATGGTTAACCACCGCTCGAACCGCCCGACGACGACTTTTCGAGGATTGAACCGCGTGATGCGCCCACGTCCGGCAATGATCGTCGCATTTTTGGCGGCTTGCGCGGCGTCCCCGATAAAGGGCTCGACGCCACTCCAAAAACCGGATGTCGCTGCGCGCGAGGCTGATCGGCTTTACCGTTTGATCCCGGCACCGGCGATGTCGGTGCTGTATTTCAACTACCGCGCCATCCGAAGTCTGGGTGGTGGCTCGTTGCTTGGCGACGACAAGAGCGCGCAGGATGGAATCGAGGCGCAGGGCTTTGACGAACGCACCGACGTCGATCACAGCGTACAGGCTGCGTTTCCAAACGATGGCGAGACCGAAAAGCCAAACTTACTGCTTTACCTGGGGCGGTTCACTGCCGGAAAGCTTGCCGCCTCGCGCATCGGAAAATCGGGCGAACAAACCTACCGCGATCGCAATGTCTGGGGCGGCCCGCCGTTGTTACGGTACCTGTCGCTCGTCAGCCGGAATTCGACGCTGATCGGCGTTGGACCACGATCCGTGCTGCAAACGGCGATCGATTGTGACGACGCCCGCTCCGATCCCGTTGCAACAGCGCCATGGTTTCAAACCGCCGGCCAACACCTGGCGCAAACCTGGCCGGAAGAAGAACCCTTGCTGGTGGAGCTGCGTGCGATCATGACCCCCGAGGTCAAAACGCAGCTGCCGGAACCTTATGCGGATTTGGGTCGCCTCGAATCCATTGCAGTCCGCGTCGGTGGCACCGACGGAATTTCGTTGCAGGCAATGGGGCGAACCCATGGAATCGACGAGGCCCGCGGGGTGGCCGCGTGGGCCCGCGAAACCCTGGCTGCGCTCGCTGAAACACCAACGATGATTCGACTCGGATTCGCGAAATTTATCGTGCGAACCGAAGTCACGGTCGAGCCATCCGGGAAGGGCGCCGTGGTGCGCTGGCAGCTCGCCCTCGAACCGAAGGAACGGGCCTTTGTGGTCGCACGGATTCAAGCGCTATTCGAGGCGGC
>JAYUPZ010000282.1:0-18554 GCA_043759805.1 Myxococcales bacterium
CTCAGCTCGACGCCGCCGAGCGCGGCTAGGCCGAACCCGGACGGCGACCGTTCGCACAAATGGGTGCGTGTCTTAGTTGGCGCACCACATGCCACCGCCGGCCATGCATCCCACCTTGTAGGGATCGCCCGCGACCGTAGCACCGTAGTAGTACTGGTTGAATGAACGCGTCCCATTCACAGCCACATCGCAATAGCCGAGCAATCCGGTTTTGGAACAGCCACTTGTCGATATCACGCCTTTGCTGGCGTCGCAGACCTGCTTGATAAACGCAGGCGTATAGATCGCCCCGTTGTAATACTCTTGGCAGATCCCCATCGGATTGGAACCAATCGGCACGGCGCACGACCCACTCACCACTGGAAGGACGCAATTTCCGGCGGTGCTGGAACCTCCGGTACCGCCTGTACCCGTTCCGACCGTACCGCCCGTACCCGTACCAACCGTACCACCCGTGCTTTTTGTTCCTCCAGTCCCTGTGGCTCCGATACCGCCTGTTGCCGTGCCGGTGCCGATGCTGCCGCCCGCGCTGGCGTCACCGACGGTGCCTCCCGGGGTGGAGCCATCCGCGCCACTCGATGCCCCCCCATCGTCATCGCACGCGGCGACGGCATAGAACATTCCAACACAGGCCAACAACAACAGTGATTTCTTCATCAAGAACCTCGAGAGAGTGTTTGCGAAACGGTGCGACGACATGTCGACCGGGCAACGTAAGCGAAGTCTGTGCCGCTACGCAAATTCTTGCGGACTACGCAGCCGATTGCGCGCGAAATCCGTCGCTTTGGGGTTCGAGCCTGACTGTAAACCCCTAAAACAACTGAACAATACATCCGGTCCTGATCTTGCATCGATCTAGTGACATGCGAAATCGAAAGCAGCGACGCTGGTCGAAGCAACCCGGAATCAGGGCGTCCATGGCGGCGGTTCTGTGCATCGTTGGGGGTCTTTTGGGAGGCGTCGCGCTCGCAAGGGTCAGTCCGATCAACCAGATCGGCCGGCAGGTCCAAAAGGGCAACATGCTGGTGGTGATGGACACGTCAGGCTCGATGACGGGCGTGCCCGGCGAGATATTCGACATCAACACCGAGCTCGGGGTCGATTGCGAGTTGGGCCAAAACTGTCGAACCGTGAGCCAGACGGGTCGCTGTTCAATCTCGGTGGATCCGATTTCCAGTCAAAAGCGGATTTGTGCGAACGACGCACACTGCAAGACGGGTCGATGCAGGGACGGCGGCGATCCGTGTTTGCAGGACGCGGACTGTCCGAGCACAGGGTCAAATTGTTCGCAGACGGGTGAAGCCTGCCAGTACAACAGCGATTGCGGCCCGGTGTTCGCGCAATGCAGCGGTGGGGTGGGAACGTGCAGCTCGATCAATCCGAACTCGTGTCCTGCGATTGGAAAATGTGACAGCGATGACAGCCCGTGTTCAAATCCAGGCGGTCGTTGTCCGGCAAGTTTTTGTTCAAACGACGCAACGCTTGCGTGCACGCGGAACAGCGACTGTGGCTCGGGTGGCTCGCAGATCCCGGCCGCGGGATTGGTGGTGCACTACCCGTTCGAGGAGACGTTGGGAACCAACGTTAACGACACCTCAGCCAACAATTTGGATGGGACGCAGTTGGGCGACCAGACGTGGTGGGCAGACGGCAAGGTGAATCGTTCGCTTGAGCTTGGTTGGGGCGAATCGGTGTTGATTGCGGATGGCGCGGGTATCGACAGCCTGGGAACCAACAACAAGATGTCCATTTCAGTGTGGATTAATCCCACGAGTTCAAACTGGAACCACATCGCATCGAGGCAAATAGCCGGTACCGAGCGACATCACTTCTATCTGCGCTTCCACTCCAATAGAATCTATTTTGCCATCTGCAACACTACCGATTGCAGCGAAGTAGGCAGCAGCGTGACGGTTCCCATTGCGGGTGGCTATCCAACGTTCTCCTCCACGAACTGGACTCACGTTGCAGGAACGTTTGACGGTACGACGATTGCGCTCTATGTGAATGGAACGGCCGCGGGAACTGGGACGACGAGTCGTGCAATGACAGTCGACACCACGCCGGTCTATGTGGGTGCATTCAATCGTGCAAGCGATGGGTTGGGCGGACATTACGTTGGGCTTATCGACGAATTCCGCCTCTACAACACGGCACTTGCGGCTTCAGACATTCAGGCCGTTTATCAGCAAACCATACCGCCGGCGGCCACACCGCCGCCTCCGGGCAGTGGCCTCGTGGGCCACTGGAATATGGACGAGGCGAGCGGCAATACGCGGAGCGATACGAGTGGCAGCGGCAATCACCTGAACTGGGTGGCGAATTACGGTCCCTGGTCCGACACGGGCGGCGCCAAACTCGAAGGCGCCGCCTCCCTTGGCGGTGGTGGTGATCTGCATGCCAATGCGTCGGCTTCGCTCGACAGCATCACAACGAACCAAAGTTTCACAGTGGCGGGTTGGTTCAAGCGAAACGACACGACGACCTGGGATTCTTGGCTGATATCGCGCGACAGTTCGCCTGGGCAGGCTGAGTTTACAGCGACCGCCCAACAATTCGGTTTGCGCGTTTCGCCCGCGGCAACTCTGTCGTACTGTGTAACGGTTGCAAACAACGCTTACAATGGCTGTTTCGGCGGCACATCCAACACCACAAAAAACGTTTGGCAGCACATCGCCTTGACCTTCGATGGTGAGCGTTTTCGCGCATTTCTCGACGGCGCCAAGGTACTGGACAACCCTGCGGCGGTGACGCTGCCCACAGCCACTGGCCCCTTCCGGTTCGGCAAGCAATCCGAAAGTCTGTTCTGGTACGACGATTGGTATTTGTACAACCGGGCGTTGTCGCAGAAAGAAATTCTTGGTCTGATGGAAAACGTTGGGCTGATCGGCGATTGGAAATTTGAAGACGGAGCGGGTGATACGGTTGCAGACACCTCAGGTCGCGGATCGCCGGGAATTTTACACGTAGGTAGCGGCTCGGTTAAGCCGACGCGTGTCGCAGGAATCATCGGAAACGCACTAAATTTCGGCAACAACGCTGGTCACGTCGAGATTGCAAGGACCGCGGCGCTCGACGAATATGTGGATCGTGGTCGCTACACGGCGATGACCTGGTTCAAACCCGATACGCTCATTTGGCAAGACATGATTCACCGGTGGACCGGTCGCTCTGACAACCGGGTCAGCTTCCAGCTCGGCATGTCGTCAGCCACCGTCGACAGCGCGGACACTCGGAACTCGACGGGTTCAGGCACCAACGCATCGGGCGCAACAGAATTGTCGGTCGGGCGATGGACACACCTTGCGTCGACGTTTAACTATTCCCGAACAACCTTGTACCGCAACGCGGATTCTCGCCTGGAAGGTGGAACCATCACACCAGGCGGGCTCGACTATCCCAGTCAGCCCCTGACGCTCGGTATTCAAAGGCGCTACAATTTGACCAACGGATTTGAGTACACGGCCGATGCGCGCGGTACCATGGACGAGACGCGGCTTTACAGCCGTGCGATGAAACCCGAAGAAATCGCCGGCCAAACCCTGAAAGCAGGACTTGTCACGTACCAGTCGTTCGACCAGGGTGCAGTGAGCGGTGGCACCAAAATGGGCACGTTGAACACGATCAACGGTCGGCGGTATCAGGGCCTGCGATTCGATGGAAGCAACAGCAACTATGTTGCTGTTGGTCCCAATGCGCTCACGGACTCAATAAACACGACAAAGGAGATAAGCTTTGCCCTTTGGGTCAAGCGGATTGGGAACGGTGATGCCGTCCTTGTTCACCAGCAGAAAGACACCGGTGGGCAGGAACCGTACTACGTTGTCTACAACGGTTCTGGAGCCCTTGTCGTTGAAAACACCACAGACAATCAGATCTTGCCCTTGAACGAGTGGCACCACATTGCAGTCACCATTAACGACGCCACGAACAAGGTGAGGTACTACAAGGACGGGGTTGAAGACGACCAGTCTGTAACGGGAATGACGGCAGCGCGTACCTTCGATTCTGCATCGATTGGAGCGGTGACAATTGGCGCACAACGCGAGGGCAGCGGAATCGTTTCTGGCGCGGTCAATGCCGAGCTCGACGAGGTCTATGTTTACAACCGTGTCCTGTCGCCGACTGAAATTAGGGTCCTCGCCGAACAGCCCATCAACACCTACGTCACGCCGCCCGTGAACCCGGTTGAGAATACCGAGGCGTTGCTCGCCCACTGGAGGCTGGATGGGAATTTGACGGACGTGTCCGGCAACAACAATCACTTGGTGTCCTTGTGTGGCACGCCCGGTTACGAGACAGGTTATGCGGGCAGCGGTGTCACGCTGACTCAGGGCAGCGCACAGCCAGGTACGCTAATGTCACCGCCCGCGTTATTAAACGGGAAAGCGCAGTACAGCATCAGTCTTTTCATGCGCAACAGAGGGGGATTTACCGCTGATCACGAAAACATTATTACCCGACAGACCGCGGTCGGTGACAACGGTCAAAGTTTACAGTTGATGGCCGCAGACCATGTTTGGTGTCCAGAGTGGGGGGCGAATTGTCCCACCCAGATCAAGGGGCGATTGTGGTGGCAATGGACCAATACCTTTGTCAACCCGAAGCTGTATGAGGCTACCGCATGGCCGTCGACCTGGACCCATTTCGTAATAACCGTGGATACCACCACCGGAACTGCACGCTGGTACAAGAACGGTACCCTGATGAAGAACGTAGACAATGCGGACATTGTCTACACCGCGACCAGTTTGCAAGCGGCAATTTCCGGGCGTCCCCTGGTGTTCGGCGCCCACAAGGCCGACACAGCCTACAATGCATGCAGCGGTTTTAATGAAGGCGCCAATTTCTCCGTGGACGAGATTCGCGTCTATGGCCGCATCCTGCCGCCGAGCGAAATCGGTCAGCTTGCCGCGGGCCAACCGCCGACGACAACGTCGTTCTGCACCGAAAACAACTGCACCGCCGCGGCCAACGATTGCCCCGGAACGATTTCGCAAAACATTTGCACCGGCTCGACGACCAACGCCTGCGAGGGCGTGAACACAGGCGATCTGTGTATCGTGACATCCACGAATCCGGGCCCGGCTCGTATGTGCCAGTTCGGAATGCGGCTTTGTACGGTTGACTCGGACTGCACGCAATACCCGGGGGATCAGTGTGTGCCGTCGACATCGCGCGCAGTGGTTGCCAAGCGCGTATTAAAAAACACGATGTTGCGCAACATCGACGTGATGAACTTTGGGCTCATGACCTTCTCGCAAGGGCGGCCAACGGCAAATCTCGTAACTTACCCGAGCGGACGAGAGGACTATTATTTCCCCTACTATCCGCAGGTAGCCGGCAGTCCCGTTGTCGTGAGGCGGGAGATCCGGTTTTTCTCGCGCCAGCAGCTGGAGGATATCCCGGTTCCCGGAGCGCCGGGTAACGACGCGTTTGACATAAGCCTCGGTCCCGTCAGTTCGTTCGCGGATCGTGGCATCGCCTATACGCTCCCCACCCTCGCCCCATTCGCCGGACAAAACAGCCGCTATGCGATCTTCCAGGGCAGTGGCAACTACGCCAACGTCGACAAGTCCTGGAATGCGGCGGTGAACTGCGAATACTACTGCGACATCGTCGTCAACAGCGGATTCAACTTTGGTGACGATGATGATAGCGATACACGAGGTACCGGTGTTTACCAGGGAACGTATTACGAATTCACCGTGTCGACCACGACCACGAACCAGTTCAGTAACGCGCCGAAGCACCTGACGACGTATCAGGGGCGCGCCACGACCATTGGTGGTGTGCTGCACAACTACTTCAAGCCAAAAACAGACTACTACTGGGATCCACAGGCAGGTGCGAATCGCCCTGGAATTTCGGGGCCGTTGAACTGTGAATACACCTCGCAATGCTCGGACACCTGTGGCGCCTGGTGGGATCCGAACATGATGCCCTCGCTCTACACGGGGACGGATCAGCCGACCATCGACGCGAACATGGCGAAGATGTTGGCGCGGCTTGAAAAGGCGCAAGACGGTGGTTTGATGATGTGGGAGCGTACGCCCATCGGCTGTGCCCTGAAAAACGATGGCACGCAGATGTACAACATGGCAACCGGACTAAGCAATGGACTGCCGATGCCACAGTCAGATCTGGCACAGATGAAGAAGTACAGCGCGTACCACCACATCAAGGACGTGATGATGACCGATCCGCTGGCCTGTCGCGAAAACTTCGTCGTGATGTTGACCGACGGTATGGCAACAGGGCCGGGAGACGTTCATTCGGCATCCGGCGACTACGGCGATTCACGCTGCGACGACACTGCGTGTTTCCCAGCGGATCCGAACACCGATCCGTCGGCGAACGGCTGTACCTGCAAATCCGTGAACGCTGCCTATCGAATCCGAAAGGACATCGAAACAGAGGTCGAAGCGGCGCGGACGGGACTCAACTTCAAGCCGGTCAAGACCTACGTCGTCGGCTTCTCACCCGACGCGACCATTGGACCGCCTGCCTTCGTCAACAGCAACATCGCGCGTGCCGGTGGGACCTGCGCGGATCCGACCCAGCTGGGCTTCAATGCTGAGGGCAATCGGATTAACAACGGTTGTGCGTTCAAGGCGCAAAACGAAATCCAGTTGACCGAGGCGTTGCAGTCGGTGGTATTCGAGGCCATCAAGGGCAGTTACTCCACGTCGCCATTGACAGCCGCATCGGGCACCCAGGCGGACAAGACGATCATCGCCTCAACCATTGTGCTTGATTCACGGGTGAATTTCCCATCGTGGGAAGGCAATCTCATTGCCTATGAAACCGATCTCGCGTCGTGTGTCGCAGCCGGATCGCCGGTTGCACCGTGCGTTCTGTGGAACGTGAAGGATATCAACGACGGCATCTGGGCGGATAGTGGTGGTACGGATCCGAATGGAACCTGGGCAGACCGCAACGTCTACTTCTGGGACACCGTCACGAATGCATCCAATCCCGTGTTGACCAAGATCAGGATCGACAAGTCTGTTCCGACCGATCCAAAGATCACCAACAGGGTATTGCTTCACCAGCTGGGTCTGGGTGCAACACCGGAAGAGGCTCAGCTCATCGCATTGTGGATGCTGGGCGATCCTCGGCAGGGCAACAAGGCGACGTTCGGGGCTTTTGTCAACTCGACGCCGACCGACGTGGGGCCACCGGGTAATGCAAAGAGCTTGCCCGGCGGCACTGCCTTCCACGATGCTTATCTAAACCGTCCCAACCTTGTCTATGTGGGCTCGGACGACGGTATGTTGCATGCCTTCTACAAAAAAGACATCACGCTGGGCGGCCGGTTGTTCAAGGCAGGCCAAGAGGCGTTTGCCTTTTTCCCACCGGAAATGCTGAAGACGGTCACGCGCCTTTATGCCCAGGGTGGGCAGATGGCGGATCCAATGCAGCACGTCTACGGATTGGCGCAGTCGCCCAAGGTTAAAAACCTTTGTGCGACGCCGCTCGCAACCGATCCGTATTGCGGTAGTGACGGCACGGCCGGGCCCTACTGGAAGTCGTTCCTGTCGATGACCTCTGGATGGGGTGAAAACGAGGCGTGGACGATCGACATTACCAATGCGTTCAACAACAACGCCGGTACACCCACTGCGCTGCAGGACCCACCATTCCGGGTGGTTTGGCATTCAGACCACGTTTCATTGCCGTCCGACAAAACCGCCTACGACCAGATGCTTGGCAACACCGCCAGCGTTCCCGCCTTTTATTTTGGAAAGGGCGGCAACAACAACGACCAGCGCCTGATCTTCACCTCGGGTTATCAAAATCAGTTCGAGCCGCATCCTTCGCAGGGGCTGTCTATCACAAGCGTCAGTGCGATTGACGGACACCTCATCGATTCGGACCCCTTGCCCGTGGCAGCGCCCTCTTGCACCAACGGTGTCGAGCGAACCGCGCTCACGGACGTGGCGACGGCTCGCAACCATGCGCGCTACGAAAAGGGACAAATCCTTGCGGCGTATTTCGGAGATACTTGGGGCAATCTGTATCGTTATGTTCCGGTGGTTGATGGACTGGGGAACACGACCAGCGGCGGTGCGGTGAACCTTGTTCAGGCCTTTGGTTGCGATGCACCCCTGCACTTCTCTCCGACGATCGTGCAGCTTGACCGAGACGATCCGGCGAATCACTCGGGCCAGATCTACATTGTCCAGGTCACGAACTCGACGCTAGACAAGGACACACAGCCGTTTGGCCGGTCGAGACTTGTGATACGAAAAGATCGCGCGCTCGGTGGCCTGGTTGCCCCCGATGCGGGCTTCACCACCATCACCTATCAAATGGGGGATAGCGTCATGTGTGCGAACTGGGACCCGACAGGCAATACCTGTCTTAGCTTGATCCCCAATGACGCCCGACCCACGGCAACGCCAATGGCTGTGTTAAAGGCCGACGGCTCGGGCTTTCAAATCTTCACGTTGTGGTACTCCGGCAGCACGACGGGTTGCGGACAGGGTCAGACATTCCTGACCTTGCACGAGGTAACTTCGATAGGTGGCGTCACCGTGAAAGCGGGCTTGACGCTGGCCAACCAACCGGTGACCTCGGCCATCATCGCGGGGGACAAGGTACTCTACAGCCGCAGAAGCGCCTCGGGTGCGCCCGAGATCGTCGACATCACAAGCCAGATGAACCAAACCTTCGTGGTCGGTGGCGCCATCAGCCCCAACACCCTGAACGGCGGCATGCGCCTCCGACAAACCGGCTGGAACGAATTGCCGTAGTCTCGGAATTTCAAGAAGCCGAATTGCAAGGCGAGAACCTTGTGCGTCGATTCAGTTCGGCGTCTTGGGTTTTTCGACGGGAATGACCTTGTGTACGACGGCTTCTCGTTTGCCCGCCACCGCCGCCATGACAGAAGCCGTCATCCGCGTGCGCCGGGTCTGGATCTCAAATGGCATGCTGACGCGTGAAAAGCGCAGGTCTTCTTTGGCCACGCCGCCTTTGCCAAGAAACCCTACGGAGACGGGGGATGCGGTCGTCGGTGCGAATACCTGGTCCTTGCTGCGAGAAATGTCGAAGCGAAGCGGGAAAACCTTCGCGACCGTTTCGGCGACCTGGCAAACCAGGGATTGCATCGCCATCATCCGCTCCCACGAGTCAAACATGCCCTCAGTCAACAGATCAACGACACGGGTGGTCTCGTCGATAGCGGCGCTCGGTAAGGCCAAATGCGCGAGTCCGGCTGGGTTGGTGGGTTCATGCCCGATGGTGATTACCTCCGCACCTGCGCCGCCCACACTGCGACTGCTCGCGAATTGCATTGCAGTCATCCAAGCCGCGGACTCGTGATTATTGAGATGCTCGCGGCGGCCGTCTGGTATTCCGAACAACGCCAGCGTTCCGCGCACCGGTTCGTGCGTCATGATGAGGTCGTCCTGATTGTCGGCTGCATACGGCTTTATCGACGCGATACCATAGCTGAGGCTGAACAGTCGTCGGGATAGCAACCACACGATCTGACGGACGTACGCGGTATCGCCGATCAACAATTCTCGAACACCGTGGCGATGCAAATGCGAGCGTTTCTGAATCGCCCGCAAGAGCCACACGAAAATTGGTGTGAGAAACAGGTAGTACAAAACGTCGGCCTGCGCTCCGAGTGTCGCGAAAAATTGCCCGCCGCCCGTGAACAGGCCCGTGAACAAGTCTGTTAACAAGGACGGCTTGATCCTCAGACCAAATACCAAATTGCCTTCAATGACGGCAAACGCCAGAGCGAATGCGACGAGTCCTTCGAGAACGTGCCGTCCAAAACGTCGACTTTGGGCGCGGATCTGCTGCGCGATATTGTTCGCCCTTCGAGAACTGGAGGGCTCTTTTAGGATCTTGTCCACGTGTTCGTCGATGCAAACGTCACGTCGGGTGCGCAGCGCATCGAGACCATCGGGTGCCAACGCGAGCCCATGTTGGAGCGCTTTCGATTCGAACGCGGTGTCGCAGGTGACAAACAGAAGTTCACAGAGCGCCGCGTGGGTCGCATTGACGCTGGCCGTGGCGGCCTCGGCGGGGCGGTAGCCTCCGCAGTTGGTGAGGATTCGGCCCAACCAGAGCGCTCGCTTTGAGAAACTTTGACCGACGGCCTGTCCCATCAGTGTATCGGCTTCTCCTGTCAACACGAACAGCCGCCCGTGACCCCCCTCGCCGAATTGCTGTCGCAACTGATAGAGAGCGGCCAGTGTTGGAAAGTCTTGACCCGACTGTGATACGGCCAGGACCACGGTGCCTGGCAGTGCTGCGTTTTCCGTGCCGTCTATTAAAAACTGATTGCTGCTCACGGCCTCGGCTTGAACGCCCGGCATAATCAACTTCAGGTTGCGCACAAACTGCTGCGCCAGCCATAAATCGTTCGTGATACCGATCACCAACAACCGAGGATTGGTTTGCGAGAGCAACGCATAGGCCAGCGTTTCTGCACTGCGCCGGTTGCGGGATCCGGCGTCCGCGTAGTCGTCTCGCACCGCGCGAAGCGTCTTCGGAATGTCCTCCAGATCCTGTCGAACCCGTGCCTTGGCCTGCACAGGCAACGGTGGCGTCAAAGGGTTATCGCGCAGCGATACCAGACGCCCCGATAGTTCCATTTCCTCTATCGAGTAAGTACGCCGCTCGGCCACGCAATAGAGCGACAGCTGCGGTTGCAGAAGATCGCCCGTGGCTATGCGCGCGATCTCGGCGTTGGTCAAATCGAAATCGAGGCGAGCATTGAATACGGTTTCTCCATCCTCTCCACGCACCCGAAGTGCATTGCGCTCGGAAACGATGGCGACCGTTCCCGTTTGGGTTTGAACCCCGAGCGACAGCGGTTGTCCTCGCGCAAAAGCGACCACCGTGTCGGGTTCAAGGGTACTCGTGATCACACAACCAAAGGTGCCTTCAACGGCGGCCTCGACCTGTCTTGCCGCAATAAAGAGATCGTTGTCGAGGAATCGATCGAGGGCAGATCGCGCAAATGAGACCACCCCATCGGGTTCGAGATCTCTCAGCGGGCCCGATTGAAATCCAGCAACGAGCCGATCGGTCAAAGCTTCACGTTCGGACAATCGCGCCTTGGCTGACGGCTTCGTCGCAAGCCAGACTCTCTCGGCAATCGCTTCGAGGGTGACCAATAATTCTTGTGATGCGATTGAGTATTCACGAAGACGTTTACGCACGAACTCGGCATGTCGATCCCTGCCGGGTGGACTCGAGAGTGCCGAGAGATCCGGGGGCGGCGGTGCGATGTGTTCAAGGTATGCGATTCGCAACGATTCGAGCCACAAACCTTGTGTCAGAAACAACTCGAACGCGCCGGCCAGCGCAGGCGAATCACCGAGCCAACGGTTTTCCGCCTTCAACACGTGTTCAAGAAAGAACCCAAGATCGGGGTGCGCAATCCGAATGCCACGAAACGTCAGCGCATCGAGATCGCCATTGTGCGTGATGGCGGTCTCGATCGGCCGCACAACCGGTGTCGCCTCAAGAACTGTCGGACGAAATACCCGGCGCGGACCTCGCGACCTCGACTCTACATAGCGAAAAGGATGGGATTCCTCGCGCGTCGCCGCGCCCGAGGTGGCGTAGCGCACGTGAGTCTGCACAACAAACGTGCCCCCGGAGGCTTTGGCATTTCCTGCTTTCGCCATCCGCTTCGTCAACACTGTGTCGAGGCTGGAGCGCTTGCCTTTGATACATTTGTCGATTATCTGCCGCGGCTGTTTGCCAGCGCTGACCTTCACTGCTCCACCGCCCGACTGTGCGCCTCGCATTTGGGTCACGTGCAGCATTGCTTGCAATAACTCTGCAATACGAGCCGGAACGGCTTTTGATTCACCCGGCAACAGGCGACCAAGAAGGGTTAGGTTTCCACACACGGGCGTGCAGGATGGACCAGGGTCCGTGTCTACGGAATTTCTGGCGCGTTTACAGTGTGTAAATAAATTGATCCGTCTGTAGTTTAAACTGCAAGCGATGAAGCGTTCAAAGCGTTCAGGCGCCGTCCGTCACCACGGGTCAGCGGCTCTATTTCTGGCCCTGTTCCTGTGCCTGCCTGCCGTTCGAGCGCGTGCCGCGCTTTACGAGGTCGGCCCGAATCAGCAATACAAGACACCAGGTGCGGTCGCGAATTTGTTAAAGCCCGGGGATGAAGTGCGTATCGACGGCGATGCGACGTACACAGGCGGAACGCTTTTTGGCGTCAATGGCACTGCCGCACTGAAAATCAAGGTCACGGGTCTGCGCGTGAATGGCAAGCGGCCGATTCTGAGTGGAGGCGCCAACACCATCGAGGCCGCCGGCGATCACTACGAATTCACCAGCCTTGAGATCACAGGCGGATCGTCGCGCTGTTTCTTTCATCACGCCAACGACATCGTGATACGCGATGCTTATGTGCACAACTGTCCCAAGCAAGGGATCCTGGGTGCCGACAACGATTCCGGATCGATCCTCATCGAATACACCGAGGTCACCCATTGCGGCGGCGGCAATCCCACTCTCGATCACCAGATATATATGGCAACCGACGAGACGGCTTTCCCGGGTTCCGTATTCCGTTTGCAATACTCCTGGATCCACAACGGCGACGGCGGCAACAACGTCAAGTCCCGCGCCGAGCGCAATGAGATCTACTACAATTGGTTCGAAGGCGCGTACTACCACGAGCTTGAGTTGATAGGGCCTGATCCCGCCGGGGGTGCAGGCACAAGCGCGCGCGAAGATTCGGACGTCGTGGGAAATGTACTGGTGAAAACGCGGGACTTTGCCGTGGTGCGTTTTGGCGGAGACGGCACCGGCGCCAGCAGTGGTCGCTATCGCTTCGTCAACAACACGGTGCTTGTGACAGGTGGCGCTGCCGTTTTCCGCCTCTTCGACCCTTTGCAAAGCGTCGAAATGCACAACAACGTCTTCACCTCGATGGGTACGGGTGCGCCGAATCTATTGCGCGAGGTCGAAGCCAAGTGGACCGACGGCCGCAAGGTCGCGGGCAGCAACAACTGGATCAAGACCGGGTCAACCAATGTGCCGCCCGAATGGACAGGAACGATACAGGGCACAGCACCCGGATTTGCAAACGCGAGCGCATATGGATACCGACCCACCACGGGAAGTGGGCTGATTGATACCGGCGCCACGGCGACAAACGGACCGGCGGGTTTCGCATTCCCAACACCGCTCGTCCGCTCTCTCTACCATCCACCCGAGCGTCGGCTCGGTGCGATCGCCAGCACGGAAGTGCGCCCCGTTACAGGCACCATCGACATCGGCGCGTATGAGTTTGGAACACCGGCGGGCGGCGCAGGTGGAACCGGCGGCAACAGTAGCACGGGCGGCACCGGCGGCAGCGCCGACGCAGGCAGCGTCGGCACAGGCGGCAACAATCTTGCTGGCGCTGGCGGTATTGCATCCGGTGGTTCTGGCGGTGGCGCAGCGGGGATTAACGGTGACGCCGACGCTGGCGCCCCGGATTCCAGTGAATCTGAAAACGCGGGCTGTGGTTGCAGGATAGGCGCACGCTCGGCTGGTCCCGGTGGCCTTGCGCTCTTCCTGCTTGGCATCGGACTCGGGCTCAGATCGAGACGTCGATCGGGCGGCTAAGGTGTATTGTGGCCCCCCACACAGCCTCCGCTTAGCGGCGCGGCCCCTTGTCGCGTCCGGCCCGTCCACGAACGGCATCGCGACCACGGCGGCTGGCTCGTCGCACATGTGATACGCTTTCCTCGGGGCCCGCGACCATCCCGAGCGAGCCGCTCATGAAGTGCCCGAATAGAACGTCGCCGCAGTCAGCGAAACGCAACAGACGCGCGTCAAAGCGCGCCAGATGCTCGGTGACATTGCGCAGATCCCGGCGCAGGATCTGCCGCGCGTTGCTATTTTGTGACACGTCCACCACCTGCGGTAGATCAATGATCGTTGGACCCTTGTCCGCCATCAAGACGTTGTAAGCCGACAGATCGCCGTGCACACGGCCGGTCTGCAACAGCTTGCACACCTGCATGAAGACCTCGTGGTGCAACGCACCGGCTTCCTCGGGGCTGAAGGAAAAATCGGCCATCCGGGACGCCGGGTTCCCCCGGTCGTTGACGACCAGTTCCATCAAAAGCACCTCGTCGAACAGGAAAAATGGCTCCGGCACCCGCACCCCGGCGGCAAAAGCGGCGTGTAGCGCATGAAATTCCATGCTGTGCCAGCCCTCCTCCATCAGTCCACGTCCGTAGACGCTCTTCTTCTTCATTGCCCGCACATCGCGCGAGTTGCGCGTCTGGTTGCGGCCTTCCACGTAACTGGCAACCTTCTTGAAGGTTCGATCCTCGGGTGGCTTGTAAACCTTCGCAGCGCCCAGATAGCCGCCCCGTTCAACCACGTAGACGGTGGCTTCTTTTCCGCTCATCAAACGCGATCGGACAGCGTCGATCACGCCGTCTTCTACGAGACGCTCCAGTGCTTCCGATCTCTCCATGCGAAGGCCAACGTGCAATAGGTCGGCGCCCGGTGCTCGCCGTGTTTGTGTTTTCGCAACACATGCCACACCGTCGGCCCCGGTGGCCGAGGCTTTTCGCCAAGATCACACGCGGCCGACCAAGCCGAAGCTGGTCGGCCGCAGGGTATCAAAGGCTAGCTGGCTGCAGAGGCGTTGAGACGCTCGGCGATGGTGGCGACGTCGCGATCCATCACGGTCTTGCGACCTCCGCTCTTGGCGTTTTCGATGGCCTGGTCGCAGACGCTGCGGATCAGCTCCGAGATCACCCCGGCCACTGCATCGGATGTGTTCATTCCGGCCTTGGCCTTAACGTACTTTTTTACCTTCGAGATTACGATCAGGGTTTCCTGGGATTCGTCGGACATGGGGGATCTCCTTTTTCGGCCCATAGCAAACACCATGGATCGACCCGCCGCAACAAGGGAAAACAAAACCCGCCATGTCCGCGGAATCAGCGGGAAAATTGGCAGCTGATACACTGAGGCTGGTCGTGGCAGAACCCCTGGCTCTCCAATGGCGAACCCTTCTGGCAAGCATCGTCGATCTGGCGGTCCGGGCCGATGTCATGCGGGCGCAGCTCCTCCGACGGGATCCTGAGCGCTTTTTTGACGGTCTCCGCGACCTCCTCGAGCGCTTTGCCGAAGGGGAGAGACAGGATAGGCCGGTGATTGCGGCATTCACGAGCAGCCTTGCCCACCCGGAGACGGATTCCGTACGCGAGCGGATCCTCGAACTCGCCCGATTGTCCCAAAGCCCGACTTTGCGGGATCTGCTTGGGTTGAACCTGGATCTGGTCGGCGACCCCGAGGAGCTCGCTTTCAAGGGTATCCAGCCGATGGGAGAAACCGCGCGACCCCTCTCGCTCGGCGAGCGCAAATCCCTGGCGCGCACGAGCGATCGAATGCTGCTCGCCCGAGCGCTGCGCGACCCCCATCCCGACGTCGTGCAAATCTTGCTTCTGAATCCTGGGCTGACCGAAGACAGCGTGATACGTATCGCCGCCCGTCGACCCACGCCGCCAGAAACGCAGTGTACGATCACACGAGATCCACGCTGGGCGTATCGGCCGCGCGTGCGTGCTGCGCTTGCACAGAACCCCGCCACCCCAACCTACCTTGCGGCATTGCACACTTGCCTGCTCATGCGGCCGGTGCTGCAAGACATCGTGGCAACCCCGTCCTTGCCTCGCGCACCTCGACGTGCGGCGCAACGCACGTTGATGGTTGAAACGAATGAATAGGTTGCACCCCCGCTACTCAAGCGGCGCCATCAGCGAATCCACGTCCCCTATCGAGAACTCACGTTCGGCGCGCGCACCGTTGAGAATGCCATCAGCAAGACCCCGCTTTCGATGTTGCAATGCCAACATGCGTTCCTCGACACTGCCAGCCGCAATCAGGTTGTAGACAAACACGGGTCGTTTCTGACCGATGCGGTAGGCCCGATCCGTCGCCTGGGCCTGCACCGCGGGATTCCACCAGGGATCGTAGTGAACGACTGTGTCTGCACTCACCAGATTGAGTCCCGTCCCACCTGCCTTCAAGCTGATGAGAAACACGCTGGCGTGTCCTTTCTCGAAGGTGTCGACAACCTTTTCACGGTCGCGGGTCGCGCCCGTCAACGTGACGTGTGAGATCCCACGCTCCTGCAACCCGTCGCCAATGAGACCCAGCATGGTTGCAAATTGCGAGAATACCAGCACGCGTCGGCCCTGCGGCAACTGCTGCTTCAACATCTCGAAGAGCATCTCGAACTTGGCAGATTCGGTCACCTCTTTCGCCTTTTCGATCGGAACAAGGCGCGGATCACAGCACACCTGACGCAGCTTCATCAACGCATCCAAGATCGTGAAGGTTGAAGCCTGCAACCCCTTGGCGTCTATGGCCTGACGGATCCGCGTATTCGCTGCAAGGCGAATGCTCTCGTAGAGATCCCGTTGACCGCCCCGTAACTCGACGGGTCGCACAAGTTCAGTCTTCGGCGGCAATTCCGGCACGACCTGTTCTTTTGTGCGACGCAACAGGAAAGGTTCCACCCGAGAACGAAGTTCCGACAACCGCTCGTGGTTCCCTTCTCGCTCGATCGGAATTTTAAAACGGTGTTTGAATTGTTCCTCGCTGCCAAGCAAACCGGGCATCAGGAATTCCATCTGAGACCATAGCTCGGTCACACTGTTTTCCACCGGTGTTCCGGAAAGGCAAAGTCGATGTCGCGCCGGAATCATCTGAACTGCCGCGTGTGCCTGGCTGTGGCTATTCTTGATGGCCTGCGCTTCGTCCAGAATCACCATGTGGACGGGCAGTTGTGAAAAATAATCGATGTCGCGAATCAGCACCGGATACGAAGTCAACACCACGTCGGACAAACGCACTCGGTAGCGATGTTGTTTACGGTCGGACCCGACAAGGCCGAGAACTTTCAGGGCAGGCGCGAACTTCGCGATTTCACGTTTCCAATTGCCAATGAGGCTGGTGGGCGTGACAATCAGAACCGGGATGTCGAGGCGGCCAGCGACCTTCTCGGCCAACACGTGCGCGATCGTCTGCAACGTTTTGCCAAGACCCATGTCGTCGGCCAGTACGCCACCCACCTCTCCGTGACGAAGGTGTTGCAACCACGCCAGACCCGCACGCTGATAGGGACGAAGCTCTGCGTGCAGCCCAACCGGCGCCTGAACCTCGTCCGGCACCGCTGTCGGCTTCGTGCGCAGACTGCGACCGCGATCGATCAATGCTCGCGCCGCCTCACCGTCGAACTGTAGCACGCATCCGTTGCCAGAAAGCGCAGTATCCAGTTCCGCCATTCGGTTTGCGACTGCCGAGGAAAGCTCGAGCGTGCCATTCCGTCGACCCGAAAACAGATCGCTCAAAACGTGCAAGAGAATTCGCATCCGCGTGACCGGCATCATCACCCGACGGCCATCGGCAAGCTCAAGTGGGAAGCCCCGATTGCCTGCTGGCAACAACCGCTCCAGATCGTCGGTCTGCACGCCGCCTTCAAGCAGACGCAACAGCGCGGGCATGAGATCAACGCGCTCGCCACCAACGAGGATTCCAAGCTCGAGCTCGAACCAATCGTTCGGCGCATCGTTGCAGCGAACGTACCAGGGAGACGATCCGGAGAGCGCACGCCATGGATAACCCGGTGCAAACTCGACCTTCCAACCCATCGTCTCAAGCTGCGGAACGCAATGGGCCGAAAAGGACATCCGCTGCGTGGCATCGCCCTCGAGATCAAGCACATAGTCGGCCCGTTCTCCGGTGGGCAAAACCCAATCTTCAAGCATGTCAGCCTCGACGGGGCCAAATCCCTCAAGCGCACGACGTGCCTGCGATTCCGCCTCGGCATCGCGCAGAATGGAAGCATCTACAGGCGTTGCGATTCGTGTGCGCCGTCGCACCGAAGCTGGCACGGTCCCGGAGGGGTAATCGAAATAAAGTTCGATCACCGCAACATCAAGGCTGCCAGGGCGTTTTCCACTGCGGTCGAGGTGCAGCGCCGGCTCAAGATCGGTTCTGCGCAACACAATCCTCGGGGAGAACGGAAACTTTCGTTCGGTCCGAGTGCGCTCGGATGGGTTTACCGATACAACCTGCACGAATCGGGGATTTAACCGCGCATCGACGCTGCCGTAAAGAAATTCGTTAGTAGACCGTACGTCCACCCGAGGCGTCGAACACGAACCCCGTTGTGAAGCTTGCCTCGCGTGATACCGCGAAACAAATCATCGCAGCAACTTCATCCACCGTACCCATGCGCTTCATGGGAATGCGCGCCAGCATATATTCAAGTTGACCTGGCGTGCAGTCCTTGTTCATCGGTGTTTCGATGACGGCGGGCGCAAGGCCGTTGATCGTGATTCCGGATGTTGCGTACTCCTTGCCCAGAGCCTTCACGAGCCCAATGAGTCCCGCCTTGGAGGCCGAGTAACCAACCATACCGGGATTGCCCTCTTTTCCAGCGATGGAAGCAACCAACAAGATGCGGCCGTATTGCTTTTCAACCATTTTTCGGACCGCGTGCTTCGTGCACACGAAACCGCCGGTCAGATTGATGCGCACGG
>JAYUPZ010000283.1:0-4057 GCA_043759805.1 Myxococcales bacterium
CAAAGACCTACGCCGAAACCGTGCGCGGCGAATGCACGACCAAGCTCGACAACGCAAAGTCGGCCTTTCGCGACATGATGAACGTCCCGGACGCATTCAAGACAGCACTTGACCGATACATTGATTCGTTGCCAAAACTCGGCACTGGCATCGAGGCCTACGTTGAAAAACTGGGATCACGACAGGAACGCAAAGATCTGGATTCCTTGATTCAAGATGCCGGTGGTGCGTGGCATGCAAGCACCGCACCGACGCCTGAAAGCATTGCCTTTGATAAGTTCATGTCCTGTGCGGTTCCGGGTCTCGATAAACTCAAGGATGCGCAGGCCTTGCTCGAGTTCCTGGCCGACGAGTGCTTCAAGCGCGATGCCGCCGCCTTCATGGGAAAGGCCCAGGATTCCTGTGCGAAGCTCCTTGACACTGTGGATCGCACGGCGAAACCAGCGGGCGACTACAAGGCGCATATGAAGAAGTTCTACGAGGACGAGCAGCGCATGATGACCGCCTGGTCCGATTGCGCCCGGCGCGCTCGCAAGGGTCAGAAGTCCGACGATCTCGATGCGTTCCTGGTTGCTGCAAAAGAGCATATGGAAGCGCGCGGCGGCATCGGCAAGGTTGGCCGCGAGATCGTCAAGACGCAGTAGTAAGTATTACAGCTTGCGAATGTCGACGCCGACCATTCCGGCGCGACGTGCGGCCTCAAGCCCTAGATCGGTGTCTTCATAAACGGTGCAGATCTCGGGAGCGACCTTCAAGCGGTGCGCGGCCTCAAGAAAAACGTCGGGCTCGGGTTTGTGCCGCGTGGTGTCCTCGGCGGCCACGATGGTGTCAAACCAGTCCAGCACGCCGATGATCGCAAGCGTCTGTCGTACGATATAACCTTGGCTTCCAGAGGCTACCGCCATCGGCATTTGCCCGCGATGGGCGCGCGCGATATCGACCACCTTTTGCACGGGTTGTACGCTTTGCATCACATCGACGAATCCCTGTTCCTTGGCGTGGGTAATTGCCACGGGATCGAGGTCCGTTCGTCCGGCATCTTGGAGCAGGATTACCGCGATTTTGGAAGTTGGTACGCCGCCGAGGGCATAAAAGCGTTCTTCAGGAAATGGGATGTTGTAGGGACGTAGTACGTTTTGCCAGGCCCGAAAGTGGGCCGGCATCGTATCGGCCAGGGTACCGTCGCAGTCAAAGATAAGCGCACGCGCAGGGGAAGACATCGAGGCAACCTAGCCGAGTAGCGGTTGGGTTGGCAAGGTTGTACCCTCGCGCGGTTCACTTGCGCTTGTGGCCTCCCGCGAGCTGACGCTTGCGCGCCGCCGCCTTCCGGGCCCGCGCACGGAGCTGTTCGAGCGATGATTTCCTGCGCTTTTTCTGCGTCGGTGCAATCTTCACCTCGATGGTCGAGTCCCGAAGGGCTTCGGTACCCGGATCCGGCGTTGCATCGGCGAGCGGCGTGGGTTGCGCTGGTTCGGGCGCGATGTGAGGGGCAGGGACGTCGGGGGTGCGGGGTACCACGACGGGTGCGGTTGTGGCGATGGGTGTTGGCGATTGAGGCGCCTGTTTGCGCATCTCGAATCCAATGGCCGTCCCGACGGCAGCGACAACGCCGACGAGGGCCAACTTGAGTGCCCGGCGGCGCGGCTGCGGTACCACCACGGGAGGCTGGATCGCAAGCGTCCTTCGTTCAGGACGGTCGATGTCGGGGTCATGGTAATACGGTTGGACTTCGGTCGGGGCGCCTTGATCTTCCTGCACATCCAGCACGGCGTCGTCTTCCACTTGTGTTGGAACGATGGCGGGAAGTTCCCTTTGTGAGCGATCGGCAAAGCCAAAACCCTCGAACGCCATCGACTGAATTTCGTTCCAACGGCTGCGCTTCCTGGGAAACAGCGAGATTACAAGCTGTGCGACCTTGTTCGGCCCGGCATCTTCGCCGGAGATGGCTTGCAACAGGGCATTGCCGAAGGCTTCACCCGTTTGGTAGCGGTCGTTTGGATCTTTGCGCAAGGCTTTGGCGAGAACCTGATTCAGCGCCGGCGAGATGTTCGGGATCGCGGGTGCCTCGTCATTCACAACCGCATCGAGGGTTTCCATGGGGCCATCGCGTTCAAAGGGATGTTGTCCCGCGAGGCATTCATGCAGTACGATCCCGAGCGAAAATAGATCCGAGCGCCTGTCCAGTTTCTGGGTTTTGGCCTGTTCGGGCGAAACGTACTGCACCTTGCCACGAACGGCACCCTGGGTTGTCAAGCTTGCGTAGCTTTCACACATCGCGATGCCAAAATCGATGACCTTCGCCGAGCCATCGAAGCCGATCATGATGTTTTCAGGGCTGAGATCGCGGTGCACGATGTTCAGCGGTCGACCGCGCGCATCGAGCAAATTGTGCGCATAATCGAGCGCGTGGGCAGCCTCGGCACCGATGAACGCGAGCAGGGACGGATCCCAGCGCAACCCTCGTTCGTCGAGTGCATCGGAAACCCGAGCCAGGTTTTCACCCTGCACAAGCTCCATCGAGAGAAACCACTGGTTGTCGACACAGCCGACCTCGAAGACCCTTGCTATCGATCGATGCGAAAGACGCAGGGCAATCGAGGCTTCGCGTTGAAACATCTGCACGAACTTCGCGTCCGCGGCGTGCACGGGCAAAATGCGCTTGACCGCGATCAACGCCTGCATCCCCATCAACTCGCCGCAGCGGGCGACGAATACCTCGGCCATACCACCCACCGCGATGCGACCGAGCAAGGTGTACCTGCCAAAATTTTCGGGCAGGCGCTTGGTAAGGGATTCCGGGTTGTAACTGGCCATGACGGCAGGATGGGATCGCGGCTAGACGTGCCATCTTGACGGATGGACTCGATCAAAGATATCGACGGTTTGCGGCAACCGCTGAACACCTACACCAACAGACATTGTACTCCCCGGACCGCCGCCGGTCACACGGGGCTAACCCTGCGAATTTAGGGGAAGGATTGCAAAACAAATCGGGTGTCGTCGACGAAGGTCAGGTGGCCATCGGAGTCGTATCCGCGGACCGTCGACAGGATGCGATCAACGGGCTGTAGGACGATTCCGCGGAGATCGAGAGGCAGGAGCGCCGGCACGCCGTCGCCGTCGGACTTTTTGTGTTCGATCCGACGAACCAGCAGGGGATCCTTTTTTCCAGTAACGGATTCTCGAATCACGGCAATCCAGGCCGGTGGCTTGGCACCGCGCTCGAAGATGAGTTTGAAAACGCCCTTGTAAGCGATTTCGATGACGCGCCCGGTGGGATTGATCCACTCGATGACGGGGACCACTGCGCGCTCTTCGTCAGACATAAACCGTTGCACGGCGTAGCTCGACGCGACTCGGGGCACGCCGTTGTCACCGCGCGACCACGAGCCTGCATCGTCGAAATATTGATCGTCCCAGGTCAAGGGGAGCCGGGGTTGGTCCCACCAGGGCGTGCTCGACGCGCCATCACCACCACCACCAATATACGAATACGCCCAGGTTGGTTTACCGAAGGTGTCCGCGCCGGGATTGCCTTCATCGGTTCCAACCCGCAGGCCCGGACGCCAGTCGTTGCCTCGCCGCCAGCTGAAGCCGGGCCGGTATACCGCAACGGAGTTGTTGGTCAGCAAGGCGATACCCGCAGCACTGATGAGAACAGCGGCCGCCGACCAGACAAGCCAGCTGCGTTTCTTGCTGCCCGTTTTGTCGGCAGCATGAACCGAAAGCGCCGTACGAATGCGTTCCTGCAATGCGCTACGATCTTCGGCGCAAAGTTTCGTGACGGTGCTGGCGATATCCGCCAGGCCTTCCTCTGACGCGCAGTCCGATGCGATCCGTTCGAGCCGATGCGCGACCTTTTCTGCGTTCGCCGGTCGTTGTTGCGGATCTTTCGCCAGCATCTCGAATAGCAGTTCGACCAGCGCCGGAGGCACATCCTCGCGTTCCATGCCGATGTCCGGTGTCGGGTGTTCCAGGATGGAGCGGGCAACGGCCAAACCATCGGGATCGTCGAACATTCGACGGGATGCCAGCATTTCGAACAGGACCACCCCCA
>JAYUPZ010000284.1:0-8469 GCA_043759805.1 Myxococcales bacterium
GCGAGATCGAGCAGCTGTTTCGGAGACAACATCTTGTGTGTGGTTACTTACATTGTGTGACATGGAGGTTTTAAATGCACGAACTTTTGTCACAAGGCGATGTAATGATTGGCGAAAAGCGCCGACAACCTTAGCGGACGAGCAACAACAACACGCCTGTCGTCAAACTCGCGACACCCGCTACGACGAGAAGACCCTGTGTTCTCGGATCCATTTTGCGCGCAAAAGCCCTTTCAAGGCGGCGCTTCCGAATCGGGTCGTAGAGGGGCGGCAACGCCAGGATTTCATCCCAGTCGGTTTTGATTCCGCACGCGGCCTGCGCTTCACAAAGCAGGGCTTCAGCCTCGATCATGGTTGGCGGTCGACGGGTGGGCTCTTTTTCAAGACATCGCAACACCCAGTTGAAAAGCGGTGCAGGAATATTCGACAGTCGAGCCGTGTCGGGAGCATCGGTCAGGTGCCGCGCCAGGGTTTCGGAAGGACTTTGGCCCTTGAACGGGACCCCTCCGGTGAAAAGTTCGTAGGCGACAACACCGAGCGCATACACATCACTGTGCGGACCGATGGCGCCGGCCGACACGCGTTCTGGCGCCATGTATTCGGGTGTACCGAGTGCAGGCTGCCCCCCGCCTTTACCTCGCGCCATGTCTGCCACACCGATATCGACGACCTTGACGAAATCGTCGTGGCCGTTGCGGTGGGTAATAAGAACGTTGTCGGGCTTCACGTCCTGGTGAAGGATCCCTTGCGAGTGGGCTGCCGCCAACGCCTTGGCCAGCTGACGTATAATGGGAATCGCGCGTGCGACCGGCATCCTCCGCGCCTTGCGCAATGCCATCGCAAGCGTAACACCCGCCACGTACTCCATCACGTAGAAGACTCGGCCATCCGGCATCTCGCCCCAGTCGGTTACGTCGCACACGTGGGGACTGTCAATGCGGGCAGCGCTGCGTGCCTCAACACGAAACTGCCGTTGCATCGTGAAGTTTTCGAGTAACTCTGAGTGCAACACCTTGAGCGCAACACGCTTGCCCAGATCGACGTGTTCCGCGAGGTAGACGGACCCGAGACCACCTTCGCCTAGTTTGGCCATTAGGCGGTATCGCGTTCCCTCTATGACCGCTCCCAGTACGGGTTCGTTGCGGTCCGCATCGTCGTCTCGCGGGGTGAGCCACTCTGGCCCTGGTGGGACGCTTTGCGTTCGGCGTCGCGGCGCAGGTATTTGACTGCGGACATCCTCGGCAAGGCGATCAAAGTCTTTCTTCTCACCGACGAGTTCATCTGCGAATAGCCGATGCAGCAACGTCCCGAGCTTGCTCGCGTCGATGGCGCTACCGCTGATTTGACGGGCCAATCCCGTGAGTGTGCGACGAAACGCTGGCAAGTCGTTGGGCCGTTCGCGCGGATCCAGCGACAACCCCGCGCGCAGCAGATGGTCAAGTTTGCTCGGAATGTACCGCTCGAGGTGAGCGGCGGTCGACAGGGAAACTGGATCCCAGTTTCCGGAACGTAGCGCCTGCAAGTGATCCGCGCCGTTTTTCGTTACGAGCGGTTTTCCGGTCAACAGCCACCACATCAGCGCCGAAAGCGCGTAGATGTCGCCTTCGGATCCCGATTGCTGACCCAGCAGAATTTCGGGCGGGACCAACGACCGCGCCGCCGGAGGTCTTCGCAACAAGGTGGCCGCGTCCGGGACCATACTGGACCCCAAATGCAACACACGAACGTTGCCGTCGGCGCCCAGAAATATCGTTGAGCATGCGAGGTCGGCCGAGGAGGTCTGCACCCCGGTGTTGTTCCACTCCTGGCCTCTTATTTCTTCAAGTGCCGAGGCCACAGACGCGCCAATTGTGAGCGCAATCTCCGGGAGTTGACCGAGGTTTCCATCAGGAAACTTTTCAAACAATCGCGCGATGCGCCGACCCTGTACGAGCTCTGTCATGAAGAAGGCATTGCCGTCGCTGGCCGCAACGTCGAGAATCGGAATCAGGTTCGGGTGCTTTCGGTTCTTCAGCCACTCCGACTGCCTAAAGAAGTTACTTTCGGCCACGGCGCGACCCTGTGCACTTGGCAAGGGAATGCGTGATACGATACAAAGAGGCGATGTTGCACTGCTGCGCGTGCAGAGAGCCGCTCGACCTGGCATTTCTGCGGAGATCTGATGCACAACGGTTGTGCCAGCAAACTCGTTCGGCAAGTTAGCCGATCCGATGAGTGCATTCGGCCCGCCCATGATGGCGCCGAAGGGTTGTGTCATGGCCATGTTCATCATTTCATTTTCTAGATTCGTATGCGCAACTTAAGCGTATCGCCGAACCTCCACATATTGTTTTTGCTCTGGATCCCATGCGAATTGGGCTGCATGGTGAGCCCCTTCGGGCCTGACATCGACGACAAGATACTCAACGGGATAGGATGGTTCGCCATCCATGACGGCGACGGCTTGATCCGTGACACTGAAATAGGCGCCATCTTCGCGGGTGTGTCCGCGGTCGGGGTGCGAGTGGTAAATGATGCGAGCGGGTTCGTCGCCGCGGAGGCTCTTGTTAAGCTTCAATAGATCGCTGGCGGCGAAATTAAAGGCTGTGTGCGCGTCACGCGTAAACATCTCAGGATCTTCAGCGTGCAATTCATCCTGGATGTTTTTGCAAACGAGAACGCGGGAGGCGTCGATGCTCGTGCGGGGACCAAAAACGATACCGCAACACTCGCGCGGGTACTCGCGTGCGGCGTGCGCATAGATCTCGGCCAGGGCTTCCTTCGTTACGCTGATGTCTGACTTTGTGGCCATGGTTCTTGTTCAGATGGTCTTGACCGGGCGAGGCGCGTCGAAATAGCGATCGGCCCTGTCGGGGAATACGGTGACGACGACGCCCGCTTTACCGGCGGCCGCCAGGTTCTTTGCGATTCGCACGGCGCCTCCGAGGGCGGCGCCTGATGAATGCCCGACGAGGATGCCGGCTTCTGTCGACAAACGGTCTGCGATATCCCATGCCTCATCCGTCGGCATCGCGATTACGCCAGTCAATTCTTCCGGCTTGTAAATGTCTGGAATGATCGAGCTCTCCATGTGCTTGAGACCCTCGAGGCCGTGTAACGAATCGTCAGGCTCGATGGCCCAAACCTCGACGAATTTGTTCTTGGCGCGCAATCCGCGGCCGGTACCCATAATCGTGCCGCTCGTTCCGATGCCCGCGACGAAGTGGGTGACAGTCCCAGCCGTCTGCTCCCAGATTTCACTCGCGGTTGTCAGGAAGTGCCCGCGCGGATTCGATTCGTTGCCGTATTGATCCGGGTAGAAATAGCGATCGGGATCTTCTGCGACCATCTTGCGACAAAGGCGAATCGCACCATCGGATCCTTCCATGTCCGACGAAAAAACGAGCGTCGTACCGAACGCCTGAGACATTCTCTTGCGAACCCAGGATACGTTTTCGGGAAGGACCAGCTTGACCTTGTAGCCAAGCGCGCCGCCGATGAGTGAATACGCGATGCCGGTGTTTCCACTGGACGCGTCGATGAGTTCTTTGTCCTTGGTCAGTTTTCCAGACGCGACGGCGTCCTGAATGATCTGGCTCGCGGCGCGATCCTTTACGGAGCCGCCCGGATTCATGAATTCACATTTGGCCCAGATCTGAACGTTTGGACAGTCTTTCTCAAAGGTCGAAAGTCGGACCAGAGGGGTTCGACCCACCAAATCGATAATCGATTCCTTGGCTCGCTGTTGCGCACGCGCGACGAGCGTCGGATCAGCTTCGGATCCGAAAGAGGTGGGGTCAGGTAGGGACTGTGAGGTCATGTAGGGGAGGGCCACTCACTATTTGCCACAAGATTTCCGTCGCGACCAGTCCGCCGATGGCGATGTTACCCGACGGTAATATTGGGCCCTGCATCGTCAACCCGCGAGGCACCCCGTTATAAGGGGGCCTGGTCGAAAGAATTCGCACCGAGTGTTCCGAATACACAAGCAAAACCATGGGGATCCCGCGTTTTCGGCACCACAGCTCAGCCGCGTTTGAATCGCCCATGGCCACCGTGGCAATTGTCACCGAATGATCGGGGTCCGCCGATTCCACGGAGGCCACCCCGGCCGCCAGCAGATATTCGCGGGCAGAATCAAAGGCCAGGCGAAATTCAGGAGCCCCTGCAAAACAAACCACACGCGCGCGGCTGATCGCTTCTTGTCCGGCATGACCAACTTCCGGAAGGGAGAGGTGGCGCGCGAAGCGACGGATGCTGTGGGCATCCATCGCTTGAACCTACCGCGAGCCGCCGGCGATGGCGGGAACGATAGAGATTTCGTCGCTGTCCTTGACCGGTGTGTCCAGGTTTTGCAGGAAACGAATGTCTTCGTCGTTCGCGAAAATATTTACGAAGCGACGGATCTTGCCCTGGTCATCACAGATGCGCTCTTTGATTCCCGGAAATTGTTTTTCCAGGCCTTCAACGAGAGCACCAATTGTGGCGCCGTCGGTGGTCACTTCTTCAAGACCGTTGGTCAGTTTGCGGAGGGGGGTCGGAATGCGGACCTTGGCCATGGGTGTCGAGTCTCCTTATGGGAATTGGCTGTCGAATGGGAACTTACGGGATGTACCCGGCGAATGCACCGGTCGCGAAAAGTTTGTCGAAGTCGCCGAGTTTGGGACCGATGTTTTCGGGTTTGCGCACACGATCCACCAGGGGATCCTGCGTCTTTAATCCCTGTCCGGTGATTGAGATAATAATCGGGCCATCGCCCTTTTTGATGTGGCCGCTTTGCACGAGGCGCTTGGCGGCACCGAGCGTGACACCACCGGCGGTTTCGGTGAAGATGCCTTCGTGTTGAGCCAGGGCTTCGATGGCCTCACAGATCTCTTCGTCGTTCGGAAGCGCCGCGAATCCACCGCTTTCCAACATGGTCTGGTACGCATAGATCGCATCCGCGGGGTTGCCGATGGCGAGCGACTTGGCAATGGTTTTCGGGATCTTGACCGGCTTTACGACCTCACGGCCCTCAACCACCATTGAGGCAATGGGTGCACATCCCTCGGCCTGGGCACCGTGGATCTTGGAGGCCGCTTTTTCAACCAGGCCAAGTTTAATGAGTTCCGAAAATGCCTTGCCGATCTTGGTAATCAACGAGCCACCCGCCATGGGTACCACAACGTGTGCCGGGAGCTTCCAACCGAGCTGTTCCGCGATTTCGTAGCCGTAAGCCTTTGAGCCTTCGCTGTAATAGGGTCGCAGGTTCACATTGACGAAGCCCCAGCCATACTTGCCCGCGATTTCAGAGCAAAGGCGGTTTACGTCGTCGTAGGTTCCGTTGACGCCCACGACGCGGGCGCCGTAAATGCTGGTGCCGATCACCTTGGCGTGTTCCAGATCGTGCGGGATCAAAACCACGCAGGGAAGTCCGGCAGCGGCAGCTTGTGATGCGGTTGCGTTGGCCAAGTTTCCGGTCGACGCGCAAGCCACAACGGGAATTCCGAACTCGCGTGCCTTTGAAAGGGCAACGGCCACGACACGATCCTTGAAGGAGAGGGTGGGGTGGCTAACCGAGTCGTTCTTGATCCAAAGGTTGTCGACTCCGAGCCATTGCTCGAGACGATGGGCGCGAACAAGCGGTGTCATGCCGGTGTGAACACCAACCGTGGGCGGACCGTCGAGCGGCAAGAGTTCGGCATAGCGCCACATGTTCGCCGCACGGGATTCAATCGTCTTGCGATCGAGCACCTTGCTGATGCCCTCATAGTCGTACGTAATCTCGAGCGGTCCGAAGCAGTACTCGCATACGTGAACCGGCATCTTGGGATAGTCGTTGCCACATTCGCGGCAACGCATTCCTTTGACGAAGGAGCCAGCGGTTTGCGGAACTATTTTCGGGGCCGTCATCAGGAGCACTCCATGTTCGTCAGGTTGTGGGAGTAGGCTTCGGGTCGCAAGGTCGATATGGTGGGCGCGATTCCGCAAACCCGGCAGTCCGGATTGGCATGGAATTTGATGGTGCGCGTCGTCATGGGGGACGAATCATAGCGGAAAAGCGAGCCTGTCGAGTCCGTCCCTGGTGCCTGCAGGAACAAAATTGCTTCGCGTGCAGCCAGGGCGCCGATGGCTCCCGGGATTGGGCCGAGGACGCCCGCTTCCGCACAGGAGGGCGCGTCCGAGTCAGGCGGCGGAAGTTCTTCGAAAAGGCAGCGATAACAGGGTCGGCCACCGGGTCGTACCAGCAAGACGTGCCCAATAATCCCCACCGCAGCAGCGTGAACAAATACCTTGCCCGAAAGCACGGCGGTGTCGTTGGCAAGAAACTTGGTTCCCAGGTTGTCCGAGCCGTCAATAACGGCGTCGTATTGTCCAAAAATAGAGAGGGCGTTGTTGGCTGTCAGGCGTTCCGGATGGGTGTCAATCCGGATCCGCGGGAAGCGACGGCCAAGGGTTGCGGCAAGGGAATCGGTCTTGAGCAAGCCAATGCTCGTCTCGGTGTGCAAGATCTGGCGTTGCAGATTGCTCTCATCCACTCGGTCGTCGTCGAGAACGCCGATACGTACGACACCAGATGCAGCGAGCGCGAGTGCTGCACCGCATCCGATACCGCCCGCACCAATGAGCAGAACCGACGCTTGCACCAAATGCCTACCGACCCGCTTGCTGTTCGCGTTCGAATGCGTCGTCGGTCGAGAAGTAGCGCTCGCCGGTATCGCACAACACGGTGACCACGTTCGTGTTCGGTCCGAGCTCACGCGCAATGTCGAGCGCGACCTTGGTTGCGGCTCCGGCCGAGATGCCAACCAGCAAGCCCTCTTCGCGGGCCAAACGAAGCTTGGTGGTCTGCGCTTCGCGTTCGCTGACGGTGCGAATTTCAGAGAGGATCGAGCGATCCAAAATGTCGGGCACGAACCCCGCTCCAATGCCGTCTATGCGGTGTTCACCGGCCTTGCCTTGCGACAAGAAAGGGCTTTCGGTGGGCTCGACAGCGACGATGCGAACATTAGGGAAGTGTTGTCGAAGCACCTGGCCGACGCCCGTGATGGTCCCCCCTGTGCCGACACCAGCAACGAAGGCGTCGATGCTGGCGCCGAAGGTTGCCATTTGTGCTACGATTTCTGGGCCCGTTCCCCGTCGGTGTGCGGCCGGGTTGGCCGGGTTCTTGAACTGTTGCAGCATGACGTATTCGGGGTTTTCGGCGCACAACGCGGCGGCTTTTTCGATTGCACCGTTCATGACCTCGGCGGCAGGCGTCAGATGCAGTTGCGCACCGTAGGCTCGCAACAAAGTGCGGCGTTCCATCGACATGTTGTCCGGCATGGTCAAAATGATTTTGTAGCCCTTCACCGCTGCCACAAGCGCGAGCCCCACGCCAGTGTTGCCCGAGGTCGGTTCGACGATGACCGATTTACCAGGAATCAAGACCCCCGCCCGTTCAGCTGTCTCGATCATGGCGAGGGCGACGCGATCCTTTACCGAGCCGCCCGGATTGAATTGCTCACATTTGCCGAATAACCGGCCGCCCGCAGGATTGGGCAGGTTGCGCAGCCGAACCATCGGGGTTCCGCCGATGAGGTCCAGCATATTTCGTACCACAGGCAGATCGGGACGAGGGGACACCAAGACGGAATCGTTGTTGTGCGGAGTGCTCACGGCCGTTCTCCGATATCGACGATGCTGCACGCATAGATTGGGTCAAGTCCGAGCGATTCTGCCGTTGCAACGAAAGCGGCGTTCTCGGCGCCCGGATTCACCCAAAATTCGTCTGGATCAGCAGCCTTGATCGACTCCAATAAATTTACGCCAACCTCGGCTGGCAAATAAAGAGTCACGCGATCGATTTTCACCGGGATATCTTCAAGCCGGGCAACCGTGATTGCACCTTCGATGGTTCCCGTCAGGTTTGGATTGACAGCGTAGGTTGTGTAGCCTTGGCGCAGATGGGCTCGCACCGAGCGGTATCCGTACTTGGAAGGATCATTCGAGGCACCAACCACTGCAACCACCTTGCCAGCGCCGCGCAGGTTCACGCGGCCACCGTGCCACAAATTGAACATCGGTTGTTGGCAGCGATCACACCGACACACGTGCCGTCCGCGCAGAGGCGTCGGTCCGGACTGAAGCCGTCGGTCACAGGGGCCGTTGAAACAATCGCTGGTTCAGCGGCATCCGGGCGTTCGCCCTGATTGCATTCGCTGCAACGGCCGTTCGAGTCGAGCACGCCAACGCAGGTTCCGTCGGGACACAGTCGCCTCTGGCTTGGATCAAAAATTTCAGTCGACATGGTGTGCCTAGCTTGGACTTTGGGGGTTGGATTAGGCATATAGTGACGACCCACGGTTGTCCACCATGTCGCAAAATACTTCACCCTCAAACACCGCCGATTCGGCTGCCCCCAAGACGGCGGCCGGTCGATTTGGCACCTTTGGTGGGCGCTACGTCTCGGAGACGTTGATGCCCTCGCTCGAGCAGTTGACCGAGGCATGGGCACGATACGGTCAAGAC
>JAYUPZ010000285.1:0-4032 GCA_043759805.1 Myxococcales bacterium
GTCAAGGGCGGCACGGGCCTTGCTCCGGCAGAAGAAATTGAGCCTGGACCCGATCCCGAAATCGAAGACGAAAATATCGACGGCGAGCCGGAGGAAACAGAAGATCCCGCAGCCATTCATGTCGAGGGCGACGATCCCGAGGCAGTTGGCGGGGGGTAGTGGGATAATAGAAACCCTCCGCTGCACCTACCAATGAGGCGCAGGGAGGGTGTCTGTCCGGTCCTTCTGCCTTCTTGCCGACTAGGCCTGAGCTGCGACGCTGCGGCGTTTGGATGCACGAGCCGGAGCTGCCACGGGCGTTGCCTTGGACTTCGCAACCGTACCACCTTTGGCATCGGCGGCAAGCGCCTCGGCCTTGTCGGTGTTCTCCCACGTGAAGTTCTTGTCTTCACGACCAAAGTGGCCGTAGGCAGCTGTGGCGCGGAAGATGGGGCGGCGCAGATCGAGCTCTCGGATGAGCGCCGAGGGGCGTGCATCAAAGTGGCGATCCACGATGGCCAACAACTTGTCGTCAGCGATTGTACCGGTTCCGAAGGTCTGCACGTAGAGCGACACCGGCTTGGCCACGCCGATGGCGTAGGCAAGTTGAACTTCGCAGCGTCCAGCAAGGCCGGCCGCAACAATGTTCTTGGCGATGTAGCGCGCGTAGTACGCAGCCGATCGATCCACCTTGGAAGGATCCTTACCCGAGAATGCACCGCCACCATGTCGGCCCATGCCGCCATAGGTATCGACGATGATCTTGCGTCCCGTGAGTCCCGAGTCGCCCATGGGTCCACCGACGACGAAGCGCCCTGTTGGATTGATGAAGTACTTGGTCTTCGCAGACACCCAGTTTTTGGGAAGGACGGGCTTGATGACCTCTTCCATGATGGACTCTTTCAGAGTCTTGTACTTCACGTCCTCGTCATGCTGGGTCGACAACACGACCGTGTCGATGCCAACAGGCTGGTGGTTGTCGTCGTAACGGATCGAAACCTGGGTCTTGCCATCGGGGCGCAAGAACTTGAGCTTGCCCTTCTTGCGAACCTCCGCGAGCCGTTTGGCCAGCCGATGTGCCAGCTGGATCGGCGCGGGCATCAACTCGGATGTCTCGTTCGAGGCGTAGCCGAACATCATGCCTTGATCGCCTGCACCGAGATCGTCTTTCGTATAAACACCTTTTCCATCAACGCCCTGAGCGATGTCAGGCGACTGGCGCTCGACAGCGACGAGAACGCCACAGGTCTGCCAATCAAAACCGCAGGCCGAGCTGTTGTATCCAATGTCCTTGACGACTGCGCGGACGACTTCGGGATAATCGATCTTGGCGGTCGTCGTGATCTCGCCTGCAATCATCACGAATCCGGTCTTGGTGGCCGTTTCACAGGCCACGCGACAGGTCGGATCCACGGCAATGATGGCATCGAGGATTCCGTCCGAGACCTGATCACACAATTTGTCCGGGTGGCCTTCGGTAACCGATTCAGACGTAAACAGATATTCGGACATGGCGATGGGTTTCTTTCTTGGGGTTTTTCTGCCGCGGATGCACGGAGTCCAGCCACGTTGGGATAGGCCCGCGCGAAGTATCGGGAGTTTCCCAATCTAAGTGACCCTCGTCAATGCAAAAGGCGCTTCGCACTGGCTCCCACAGCCCTGTTTTGAGGCGCAGACGCACCGGACTATGACGCGGTGACCGGTAAATGCCTCAGTCGATGATGATGGCGTCGCAGTTGGTAAAGTTGATGTTGGTGTCGATGCGGAAGTTCGACTTGTTCGTGTGACGCTCGGCGTGAAAGAGCTCGAGGTTGTATTTGCCGTTTTTGACGAGTCCAAAGGTCGCTGCAATCGTGTCGAGGTTCACCGATTGCTCCACGCTCGCATGCAGTCCGCCGAGATCCAACGCCAGCTTGCCATTGATGAAGACCCAGAGATCGTCGTCGCCCTTGAAGGTAAAGACCTCACCGCCCTGGTAGACGAATTCGGTGTGCAGCTCGAAGGTGAAGTGGAAGTTGTGACCGCTCGCGCCGAAGTCGCCAAAACCTTTGCCGTCAATCGGGAAGAAGGCGTTGCTATCAAAGCTTGAGATGCCGTTTGCCTGTTTCGTCAGCGTCAGGCGATGTTCGATGCGCATGTTGACGCCATCGGTATCACGGTACCACTGGTCATACGATTCCTTGCTGGTGACCTGCTTGCCGTTTTTGGGATCGGTGAAGGCGCCGGTGTGCGCATAGACGGGTTTGCGGTCGGGGCCAATTTGGTCCTTGACGATGCCTTTTGATGCGCCGGTACCGGCATACGACTCGAAGTCCAAGTGTTTGGGGGTGAAGTCACGCACGATGCCAGTGAGGTTCGGCTCGCAGTTCGAGTTTTCTCCGCTGCCATTGCCCCCGAGGCCTCCGTTGGTGCCATTGTTGGTGCCCTGCGGGACGTCAAACGTGAATCCCGTGGCACCGCCCTTGCCTGAGCCGCCGCTGCCTTTGTTTGCGCCCTGACCCGTGGCATCGCCATCGCCACCCTTTTCAGCGCCGCATCCGGTGGGCGCAGCAAGCAAGAGAACAAAGACACAGACTGCGGAACGTTGAAGGACCATGGGACACTCCTTGCGAAAATCTAAACCTGCGGCGTGGTTTACGGACGCGTCGGGCAACTCTCAGTTCCTCGAATATACAGGAAAGGCAGGAAAATGAGCCGTTCATCTTGAGCGCGGCGCAGCGTGGGGATTGGGGGCCCCAACTCAGCACCCGTTGGGGTCTTTGGTCGCCAGCCCGGGTTGCGGTGCGTCGAGCACTCCCCGTGTTGCGAGGCATTCTGAGGCGCAGCCGCGACTGGCCCGTTCTCTGCATTTACCGCAGATCGAACACACAATTTGTGCGTTTCATCCGGGAGGACATCGATGAACGCTTCACTTCGGCATGAAAATTCGACCCTCGTGGCCTTGCAACGCCTTGAGGCGCTTGATGTGCAGCGCCGCGCCGAGGACCAGGCGAGGACCGCCCAGCACGAGCAGACCACGACGATTCTGCTTGATGCGCGAAATCGCAACACAAGGTTGTTTGGTGTGGCGGCAGCGAGTTCTGTTCTGCTGGCGTTGGCCCTTCTGACGCTGGGTTGGCAGCAACAACGTCACTCGAATCAAGTGGCGTCAATACTGGACGGCTTTGGGGAAAAGCGCCGTACGCTTGAGCGGGATCATGCAAGCAGTGTGGCTGACTTGCAGCAAGCGTTGCAAGCGGCGAGAACTCAGGTTTTGCCGCTCCCGACAGCAGTCTCTGCCGCCCCGGCTGCAATCAAACGTCCCGTGTCGCAACAGGCGCCAGCTTACGAGAGCCCGGTGCCGACCGCAAAGGTTCCGGCGGTAATCAGAGTTCCGACATTCTCGCAGGATCCGCTCGACGGTTTAGAGGGTTTCTCGGATGGTGCAGAAACACGGCATCCACCGAAACCCCGCTCGCACCGTCGCGGACGGCGCTGAACGATTGTTGATTTCCGATTTTGGGGGAGAACGGTATCTCCCCCAAAGGACGCCCGTTCAGGTCGTCTTCTTGTTGGTAGCTTCGGCATTCTCAACCCGCCGTTGCTTTCCCAATGCCATGCACAATCGTCGAAGTTGGGAGACACGCTTGAGCCGAACGGTCACCGCTTTCGGGGACATGTCCACTTTCATCGATCGTCCTCTAGAAGGTGTTTGATGTCGTCCTGGTCTTGGCCGGAGCCGCGAAGTTTTTTTAGAGTGATCAACCCCTCCCGCGAAACCACCGAAACTGTGCCGTGTTCCCATTCAATCGTGACACGGTTGTGCGCCTCGTCCAGCGCGTTCACCAGGGTGACGAATTCGTCGAACAGATCGAGCATGTTCGTTTAGATGATGGGCCGCATACGGGTCGTCGTCAAACGTTTGGCGCATCTCCGTGATGCCATTCATCGCAATCTTCACCCTCAATCCCCGCATCCAACCTCCTCCACCTTGAAACCCGCTGGTGTCTCCAACGAAAACGCGCGGTCCGTGAACTTGGGATTCAGCGTCCGACTTTTCACCTCGATATCCAC
>JAYUPZ010000286.1:0-1806 GCA_043759805.1 Myxococcales bacterium
GGTGGAGGTACGAACGCGAACTCTCCCGAAGCGCCATCGCAGCTTGCTGGGTCTTCAATGGGCGGAGGCTTTCATCTCACGTGGAAGGACAACTCCCAGTCCGAAACGGAGTTCGTCGTGCAGCAACGAATGGGGACTGGCTCGTTCACCGAGCTCGCTCGCGTTCCCTTCAACACGACGCAGTACCACGTGGCGAGCGGGCACGCCGGCATGGAGCACGGCTACCAAGTGATCGCGGTGAAGGACTCCGCGCTGTCCACAGCGTCCAACGAAGTCACTTGGAGTCCGTAGGGCACCACAAGCGGATAGAGCTGGGTAGGGAAGACGCCTGAACCGCATTGTCCTCGCACGACAGACAATGCCGTTCCGTAGATACGGACGCTCAACCCGTGAGCAGGTGCTACTCCATTTGCAGGGCCGGAAATAGAAGTTGGAACTGCTCGACCGCGATGCTGATGCTGGCGCACGCAGTCGGATGTGGCGGCGGAACCCAGATTCCTGTGGGTCAGGCCGAAGCGAGTCTCTGGGCGCAGGCCTTTGATCACTTCAAACCCCGTCGATCGATCCGGCTTTCATCCTTGATCGTGACGGAGGGTCCCATGACGGGCCCGGTAACGGAGTTACGGTGGAAGCGCCTTTCGGTCCGTTCTAGAGACGGCATCTGCGGGCGTTCCTCTCGTGTCAGGCGAGAGACAACGCTTTTGGGTCGCGAGGGGCGATTGCTATTGGGTTGCGCACCGTTCGTTGGAAGGCATCGATACCCTTGCGCCCAGCCTGCAAACGAGTTGGTAGCAAAAGATCCCAGGACTGTGACCGACGGAATCCTGCGTCGACAACATGCTGCCCACGACAGACTTGAACAACGTAAACGATGCGGCGGTGCCCGCCTTTTTGTGGATGTCGATCGTCTCGCAGATGGGCGTCGGATTTTGCCAAGACAAGGAGAGCGTCCCGTGCGCCACCACGGCGACTTTCGTCCACGTGGGCGCGGTCACGACGCCCGCATCCGGAGCCTCTGTCCGGGGCGGCTCGGGTTGCTTGGGCTCCGAACGTTCTTCTTTATCCGAAGAGGGATGGGTCGACGCGGCGGAAGGTGTCCACACCGATTCGTTCGACGGCGCGCTCCATCCACTCGGCCGGTTCGCACTCACTCGGAAGCGGTGCTCCACGCCGGCTTGGCCCGTTTCCACCATGTACTGGGTCGTGTTGAACGGAACTCTCGTCAGCTCTTGAAAGTCAGTGCCGGCGACCTTCTGCTCGATCACGAATTCGGTTTCGTCCGACGTGTTGTCGATCCAAAGCAAGTGAAAGCCAGCGCCCATTGCTTCGCCGTTCAAACTCGAAGGCGACCCAACTGAGGAATTCGAAGGGCCAGCGCACGCGAAGAAGATCGAGAGAACGACCGCAGAATGAATCACTCGGTTCATCGGGACCGTCCTTGGGGCAGGGGTGTGCGTGTACTCCGCAAATATCCGGACCTTCAAGTTCTGCGCGAGCTCTCAGAAACCGCGAACACACCCGATGCCACATGTCGCACTGCGCGGCGATGCTCCTTTGGAGGCGCATCAGCACGCCACGCGGGCGTGGTGGCAACGCTGTCTTCAGTGAACCCACGGCGTTGTTCGTCGGGCACAGTGATTGCTGTTCTCACTACCTCTGAGTTCGCCCTGTTAACGCCTTTTACACACGACGGGATCGAATGAACGTCACCAACACACCAACGGTTTTTCTCTGGGGTTGCCTGGTCGCTCTGGCCAGCGGCTGCTTTGGCTCGGTCGGTATGGAGGTGACGACGCCCGGCTCGGA
>JAYUPZ010000287.1:0-8390 GCA_043759805.1 Myxococcales bacterium
CCGATGGCATCAAGACCAAGCGCATTGGCGATGGCCAGCGTGGTTCCGTAGCCACAAAAGGGATCTACGACCGTGCGGGTTGTGGTTTCACGTTCGATGAAACGGGTCGCCAGCACACAGGCATCAACACCCATGGCCTTGCTCCAGGTCATCTTGCCGGCCTGCGGTAGTACATCCGCGGTCGAACGCGCGGCGTCGGCGCGTACCCCACGCGAGAAACACAACATATGCGAGTAAGACGCGCGGCCAAACGCAACACTGCCTGCGGGGCGGCGACACACGACCTTGTGCCACAGCAGTGCCGCTCCGGAGTCTTCGAGTGCGCGCGCCACCAAATACCCCTTGTCGATCCAGACGCCATCTTTCTTGATGTCGCTCTGAAAAAATATCGCGACACCATCGTTTGGGACGGCGCTCATCACCATGCTTGCGGCTTGAGAAAAGAAACTTCGCCAACCATCCAGGCCCAGGGTTGGAACCTCTGAAATATCTGGCAAGGACGTGATGACACTGCAGCCGTCGAGTACCGCTGTACCCAGCCACTGCAGCGCGTCTGCCTGTATGACGGTTCGATTCGCCACGGGCAACGCTAGCGCGCGCCCGCCAGCTTCAGCGAGGGTCGTGCTTCCTCGTCCGGCAGCGACGCACCATCGGCGACTTGCTCGATGGATATCGGATCGGCCCCGATCGATCCCTGCAGTTCCGAAATGTACATCGGCGAAAGCACACGCGAGAGCTGAGCCTGTGCGTGACGCAAGCGGTTCTCGATGCCCAAACGGACGGCCTCGTCGCGGTGAGAGGATTTCGACAGGAAGTCGGTCAAGCTGCGAACATGACGCTTCCACAAAGAGACGTCTCTTTGTTGTTTGATGCCGAGGCGCTCCTTGTACCAGGCACTCCGCAAGAGGGCTTCACGGGTAAACATCGCGCGGATTTCCGAGTGCTGTGCGTCCTTCCCTTGGAAATGACCGTGCGCCATGATGTGCAACAGTGCCGCCAGCGGCGGGCAGGCGTTCTCGATGCTGCCGTCGGCAAAGTAAGCCTCGGCGGAACGCGTCTGCGCGTTGACCAGGTTGTCGACACCTGCCGCAAATACGCTTAGATCTTGTTTCTCGGGACGGAGGATTTCCTCGGTGAATACGGCGCGGGGACTATCGAAGATGCGTCCAAAGTACGAACCGATGAACTGAGATGTGATACGGTACCCGAGTCGGCTGGCCGGAATGTTTCGTCCCTGGAATTCAAAGTCTACTACCTTTTCAAGGTGGCCCCGCGCAATCATTTGTACGGGATCGCGCTCGTCCGGCGACAGACGACACCACAATTCGGGTACGAGGAGGCTGATGTCGTGGTCGAATCGGTAATTGGGTCCAATCCACCCTGCGGCCGTAGAGAATCCGGCGTAGCGGCACAAAAGCATCGAGACGAGAGCATTGTTGAGATCGGCCGTCGCCGAGATAGCATTGAATGGACCCTTGGTGAGCGCGCCTTCGGAGCCGGCGCCCGTGGTACTTGGCGACTTGCCCGTGACCGAGCAAACGTAGTCCATGAACAATTCGGGTAGTTCCTGATAGTGAATCGGGTTGAAAACACACAGGGGCAGGATGGGACCATCGGGGGGATTGTTGCGTCGGCCGGAAAGTACCGAGGTGACCGGAAACACGACAGCCTTGTCGCGTGGAATGCGGCGCGCGAGGCGTGTGCCAACCTCGGCGAGGTAGCGATCGCGTGGCTTTGAAACGTCGGGTCTCGTTTGCAGATAACGGGGGTTCTTCGACGGTTTTCCATCCACGATGCGGGGATAGGCAGAGCAAACGGTAAATTCGATTCCGTGTTGCACCGTTGCCTGTAGGTGCTTCTTCATTGGATCGGAAAAGGCATCGAAGGTCGTGACGTTGTCCACGATCTCTTGCACGTCCTTCTTGCGCAAAGGCTGGAAATTCGACGCAAAGATGCCGTCGGAGGACATGTCGGCTTCGGTTTGTTTGTCGTACCCGGGATCGATCGCGTCATCGGGGCGTTGAAACAAACGCCATTCGCAGTTCTCAGCAAGCTTGAGGCTCGGATTATGATCGTAGCCGGATGGCAGGCCAAAGAGCTTCGACGCCGAGACCACCACCGAGGCGGTGATGTCGTCCTCCATCTGAACCTTGTCTGCCGGCATGAAGTCCTGCCTCAACTTGAAGGTGCGCCAAGCGCTGTCTTTCGAGAGGCCGATCCGCAGGTAACTGCCGACCAACTTACGTCCCTCGAACTTCAGCTCGTGACCCGAGGTACCGTTGATGAGATCGACCGAGAATTGTTCACGCCAGTTTGTGCCCCACTCGACGTTGTAAAAACGCTTCATGATGAACACGATGGCCCGGATGTGATTCGGAATCGTGTTCAGCCACGTGTTGTATTCCGGTGTGAACTCTTGCTCGTTTGGTGTGAGCAATTTGATGACCGAGCCGAGCGATCGCTCCGGTGACAGCAACGGCCGGCTCGCGCCGTTTTGCGAATACTTGCGCGGATCGTGCCCCGGCAACCATCGGTTTGCATAGTTCCACTCGAAGATTGACTCGATTTGCGCTATATCGCGCTCGAAATCGCTCACGTAGATGGGTCCGTAGATGACGGCGTCCATCATGCTCTTCGAGATCTCGGATTTGCCGCCACCGGAAACGGTACACGGTTTGTGTATGAAGGCGCCTTCTGCAACCGTACCAACGAGACGCCAGCTCGGGGCTGCCGGGTGCTTCTCCATTCGCACCTTGTAGCCACTCGGCAACAGGTAGACGTGGTCGGGCAAAAGGCGAATCTTCTTGCCCTCGCCGTGGCGGGTCCAGCGGATCTCCTGCAACACGCGATCGATCTCGACGTTCTCCGGGAGATAATGAATGGTCGGGAAAGCGCGGTCCGTAGCGTAGCCGTCCTCGTGGGTCGTGACCGCATCGCCCAGCAGTTCCAGGGCCGCATCGTAACGGTAGCCGGCATTCGCATCACGCCTTTCGGCGACAAATTTTTCGCCGAGGCTGTAGCTTGAAAAAGCAAGCGCGCCGCCGGCGTGTTCTTCCTCTGCTGCACCGAAGAGGTTTGCCGCAAAGCTGATTTGCGTCTTGACCTCTTTTTTGCAGTAGCCGAAGTAATTGTCAGCGAGGATCGTCACCATGACGCCGCTCTTGTCTCGCGCCGTTATCTTGAAAGGCCGTCCGCCGTTGTAAAGCTCGTTCGGATCCGACCAGGCCATCCCATTTTCGCGTTGCTTCGCGGTGGCGTCGTTCATATGGGGCAGCCCCAAATCTTTCTTTTTCAGCTGAGGCAGGTGGGGCGCCAGGATCACAAAGCCGCTGTGGCCCGTGAAGTGATCCACATCAAGTGCGGCATCGTTTTCGGGCAAGAAGGGATCGCCGGCGTTGCCAAAGATGCTTTCCACAAAGTCCAGATTGGACACCAGACCACCGGGCGCAAAGAATCGAATCTCCATCCGTTTTTCGGCTGACACGTCGGGGATCGCGGGGCACACAAGTGGCCTCAACATCAGGGAGACCATCACCTCGATTGGTGATTCCCATTCTGATGAAAACGGCAAGCGCATCAGAGGCCGCGGTGGGTTCAATGCCGCGCGCAACAGGCTGGCGTAAACATTGAGGGGAACACCAATCTTGTCGTCGGGAACAGGGAGGCCTGCTTCGGCAACGTGAAAAACACCCTTGGTGGTGCGTCGATCGTTTGCAGGGTTATGTATCACACCTTTTGGGGTGCGAAAGCTCGCGATCATTTCGTTCTCGAAACGATCCCGACCGATGGGAAGGGCGAGCTCACGGGCAAGGCCCCAGCGATCGAGGATGAAGGATTCGGTAGGAATTCGGACGGGCTCCGCAAGGCCAATCGGACTCAGCAGACGATCGAGAAAGGCCTGAATGCGGGCGTCTACGGGATTCAGGTGATCGGAAAGCAATCGGTTCTGCTCGCGATACCGCGCAAACAGATCGCGACCGATGTCGAGCAACTCCGGATCGGCCGCGCCGTCCGGGATCGGTTTGCCGATCGCGGCCAACTTCAAAAAGATGTGCCGTTGGAGATTGCGCGTATCGGGCACAATATTTTGACCCGCGTTGTCGATTCCGACCCGTCGTGAACGATCCATGGGCGGCAATTTAGCCGAAGTGGGAACGGGCGACCATCGACGAATGCTAAACTTTCCGAAACGGTACGGTAAGGCAACTGCAACGAAACCGGGCAGTTACACCGGGTTCACCGCTCGTGGTTGTTAATCTTGTCACCCGTCACCCCACATGGGTGACGCAACAAATCGGTTCAAGAAAACGCTCCGATGGGTCGATTTCAACCCTAACGCCATGGCTACCGTCTCTACGTTCAATCCTACCAGTCCAGGGGTTCAACCCTCCGGGCCGGTTGTCATCGTTGCAGATGATGACGATACGGCACGGCGCAATCATTCGAAAATCCTACGCGCGAGAGGCTTTAACACGCGCGCGGCTTCGAGCGCCAACGACGTGCTCGTTCAATTGGCAGACAACCCAACTGCAATCGTTGTCACCGACTACTGTATGCCGTCGACGGATGGACTTTCACTTATCGATAAGGCACGTCGTGTGGCGCCGGGTGTGGTGTTTGTGATGGTCACGGGCATGACCACGCTCGATCCACAAGAAGTTCGCACGGGACGCGAATCGCTTTTCAAGGTTGTCTTCAAACCGGTGGATGCACAGGAGCTGGTCGATGTTGTTGAGGGCGCCATCGGCTTTCAACGTCAGAACCTCGGCAAGGGCAATGGTTCCGAGACGACGACCAACAGTCCCAAGCTGGATGCCTGGCCGCAAACGGTTCTCATCATCGACGACGACGCGGTGGGTGCCGCCCGGATTCAAGCCTGTCTTCCTGCTCACGTTGCGAACTCGAAAATATTGCCCACGCTCGCAGAGGGACTGGGCGCTTTGCAAGCTGGCGGCGTGGATATGGTCGTCTTCGATATGTCCGTGGGTGATGCCGAAGGTCCCAAGGGTGTTGAACGAATCCGCGCAAAAAGCAATACGGTTGCGGTATTGGTTACAAGCACCAAGGCCGATGAAGCCACCGTGGGAGAAGCGTTGCGGCGAGGGGCGCATGAATTTATTGGCAAGCAGCAAATCGATGCCGTCACGTTGCGCAGAGCGGCACGTCGTGCTCGCGACCGAACCGCTGCGGAAAAGATCATCTGGGGTGCTGTGGATGTGCGTCCGGAGCCGGTTCAAAAAGAGTTGAGTCTAGGCGATGCCACGCAAAAACGACTGGTCGAACGACTTCGCAACTCCGTCGAGAAAAAAGAATTCGCAATACATTTGCAAGCGCAGGTTGCTCTGCGCGACGGCGCGGTTGAGGGCGCCGAGGCGCTGGTGCGCTGGACTCCGAAGGAAGGCGAGGCCGCACATCCGGGTATCTTCATTCCCATTCTTGAGGAGACAGGGCTTATAAACCGAATTGGTGACCTGGTGTTCGAGCTCGCCTGCGACCGGGTCGCCGCGTGGACTGCGAAAGGCAATTACAAGGGCAGACTGTCCGTCAACCTCTCCGGTCATCAATTCGATGATGACGATCTTGTGGGACGATTTGTCGACATGGCGCGCGCCCGCAAAGTTTCACCCGACAGACTCGAGCTTGAAATCACCGAGTCAACCATGCTCAAGAACATCACGCGATGTGAACAGATGGTTCAGGCGTTCAAGGACGTGGGTTTCCGCATCGCGCTCGATGACTTCGGAACCGGCTACTCGTCACTTGCCTATTTGCACCGCCTGCCTGTCGATGTTTTGAAAATCGATCGCAGCATGGTGATGTCGCTTGGCAAGGGCCAACAAGTAGAAACCATTTGTGGCGCCATGATTGACCTTGGCTGCAAACTGGGTCTTGAGATCGTGGCCGAGGGCGTCGAAACGGTCGAACAGTTGCTGTTCCTGCGCAATGCCGGCGCTCACAAAGGCCAAGGCTTTCTTATGGCACGGCCGAGTCCAGATTTTTCACCGCACGTTGCGCTTGAGTCCGAAGCCAAGTGGAAACCGGCTTTGCTCGAAGCGGCTGCGTTGTCACCCCACGTGCGACCGACGCCGACCCGCCTGCGCGCTGTTACGTGGGGCTAATCAACACTGGCTCTGTCGTGGGCGGAAGGCCCATCCCACCGACGATGGTAATGCGACGTCCCTCGCGATGCACGCGTCCTTGCGCATGTGCGCGTACCACAGCGGGCAGCAAGCGATGTTCCTGTGTGAGGATCCGCATTCTCAGCGATTCGCTGGTATCGCCGTCGAGGACGGGAACCACAGCCTGTGCAATGATTGGACCCGTGTCGACGCCGCCGTCGACAAAGTGAACCGTACACCCGGCCACCTTGACGCCGTATTCAAACGCCTGACCCTGACCGTTGACTCCAGAAAAAGCAGGCAAAAGCGCCGGATGAACGTTGATCACCCCGTGCGCAAATCGCGCGAGAAAAACTGCACCGACGAGGCGCATGAAACCGGCAAGCACCAGGCATTCAACGCCATAAGCGCAAAGAGCATCCCCAAGTGCGACATCAAAGTCTTCGCGGCTGGAAAAATCTCGATGTGGTAATACGATTGTCGGAATGCCTGCTTTTTGAGCACGCTCAATCGCACCACAGCCCGGGATGTTGACGGCCACGACTTGCAAATCGGCCGGGCCCAATTGACCTGCCGTCCGGGCATCCAGCAAGGCCTGCAAATTGCTGCCGCCACCCGACGCCAGAACGGCTATCTTCATCCCACGAACTCCACGCCCGAGCCGGGTTTGGCGACGATGACCTCCCCGAGGGTATAGACGGTTTCGCCTTTTTCTTGCAGGAGGGCTCGGGCCTCGTCGGCGCGCGCGGCGGGAACAGCGATAACCATCCCGATGCCAGCGTTGAAGGTCCGCAACATCTCCATCGAGTCGACATTGCCCAGTCGTTGCAAATGCGCAAAAAGCGGTGGCAGCATCCAGCTTTTAAGATCGATGCGCAGCGAAAGCGCTCTGTCTTTACCCAGCATGCGCGGCGGATTTTCGACCAGACCGCCGCCCGTAATGTGGCTTGCAGCGTGCATCATGCCTGCGTTGTAAAGTGCGAGAATCGAATCCACATAGATTCGCGTCGGTGTCAGCAATGCCTCCCCAAGCGGAAGTTCGACACCCGGTAGTCGCGCATCCAGCGCGAGCCCCGCGCTCTCAAAAAAGACCTTACGCACGAGCGAGTAACCGTTCGAGTGAAAGCCCGATGAGGCAAGGCCGAGCAACACGTCGCCTGCTTGAACCTGACTGCCGTCGAGGGCGGCATCCTTTTCAACCACGCCGACGCAGAATCCGGCGAGATCGTATTCGCCGTCGGCATAAAAACCGGGAAGCTCGGCTGTTTCTCCGCCAAGCAGCGCACAGTGGCTGGTTTCACAGCCTGCCCCGATGCCCGCGATGACTTGCTCCGCAACGCCAACCTGCAATCGACCACAGGCAAAGTAATCGAGAAAGAAGAGCGGTTGCGCACCACACACGATGAGATCGTTGACGCTCATTGCGACGAGATCGATCCCGACCGTGTTGTGTTTTCCGGTGAGAAACGCAAGCTTGAGTTTCGTTCCGACGCCATCGGTACAGGCCGCGAGGACCGGGTTGCGATAACCGCCTGGGATCCCGCAGAGTCCCGCGAATCCGCCGATGCTCGACAGGACTTCGGGTCGGTGCGTGCGCTTCACGATCTTCTTGATGCGATCGACCAGCAGGTTGCCAGCGTCGATATCGACGCCCGCATCGCGATAGGTCAGTCCGGGTTTGTTGGGGTCCGACATGGCGCTTCTTTACCTCGAACTACCCCGAGTCGTCGCTACCAACATGCGACCGAAAGCGTTTTCTAGAAGGCCTGGGGTGACCGGCCAGCGTATGGTTCCAGGCGAGAGGTGTTCTCGGTCACTTTTTAGGCGGAACCAGGGAAGAAATACCGCCCGGTTGGTGTTCACAAAGCAGATCGAATTGATTTGCCGCAACGGCGTCTAACGCAGAATGACTTCGGAGAAAAAGCCATGAACTCGCAATACCCGAAAAGCTCGAAACGATGGTTTGCCTTGTTGTTGGTGGGCGGGTTGTGCGCCGCAGGAGGGGGAGGTGTGGCGCTTGTAGCGACCTCTAGTTCGTTGCAAGCAGCATCGGTCGTAACACCCAAGACGCAGGCTCCGGCCGAGGCCCGCGCACTGTCGCGCGCCTTTGCTGCCACCGCCCGGGCCTTGCGTCCGAGCGTCGTTCGTGTGGACGTCGTGACCGCCGCTCCAAAGGCGGGTCGTCGCGGCAATCCTCATGGACAGCCCGCTCCCGAGGAGGTGCCCGAGTTTTTCAAACGTTTCTTTGATTTTGGGGATGGTGGGATGCCC
>JAYUPZ010000288.1:0-4002 GCA_043759805.1 Myxococcales bacterium
GCGGTCACCGATCGACGGGTCGCTCCGGCCAGCATTCCGGACTATCTGGCTCTCGTGGGGGATACTGCGGATGGGATCCCTGGATTACCCGGGTTTGGGGAGAAGTCGGCAGCGACGCTCTTGAAGACGTACGGGCACCTGGAGTTGATTCCAGATGATGAGACCGAGTGGTCGGTCAAGGTCCGGGGCGCGGCGGGTTTGGCGGCGACATTGCGCGATCACCGAGAGACAGCGATGCTGTACCGACGGCTGGCCACCCTCGCTACAGACGTCCCTTTGCGGCAATCGCTGAACGATCTCAGATGGCGAGGTCCGGACCGCTCGGCGTTGCAGGCGTTTTGCGACCGGACGAATGCGAAGAGTTTGATGGAACGGTCGTTTCCTGGTCTTTAACCACACTTCGCGAACAGCTTCGTCAGCTCTGTAATCAAATAATCGCGCACCAGGGTGATGCGCCCCGATCATCGTGAACATCGCGGCATTTCACATCTTTGTGGCGCCCGGAAATTATCCGATCGTGGGTGTGATCCTTGCCGCCGAGTTGCTGCTCGCCTGGACGCATCGGGTCGCCTTCGCCCCAATGCTCCGCGCCCGGCCGGTCACGGAACGCACATCCGTATCCGTCGCCACCGCCAAGCTGGCACCTGATCTGCAACGCGCCTTGAAGGGGATTTGCTCAACAGCAGATCGTAGAGCACGCGCAAAGGTGCGTGCGCGGTTACGCCTGTGATGGCCCTTTGCGCATGAACAGACTGAAGGGCCGCTTCGCACTGAAAGCGGCCGAATTTGCCGAATGTCGCCGCCTTGGCCAGCAAGTGTTCTGCCTGCATGATCAGCTCTGATGACCAGCGGCTCGGATCCCGGCATGCGCCATGGCTTCGATAAACGCGTTCCATCCGCCCCAGTAAGCCGGGCTGGAGGCTGCGTCGCTGCGCTTATTCAACTCGCTCTGTGTCTCTCTGAACATCAAAATGTATTGCATTTCTTATCGTCCTTTTGCTGTTGGAGGTGGCCGCGCCTTTGCAGCCGTTCTCTCTGATGACACGCGAGCCGGGCTTATTTCTACAAACCCTAAAAAAAAACAGGCGGGCGATGCGCCGGGATTCAACGCGTGGGGCAAAGGCGAGTCTGCTACCGCAATCCCAAACCCAGAACCGTCTTGCAATAACGCAGGCTGCGTTCGAGTTCGTCGCGCTCGAACTTCTGCGCTGCGGGACCCTGCGGAACCACTGCGGGCGGCCAAGGCTGGCTGCGGTAAGCAAGTTTCATGAAGCGGGCCAGATCGCGGGCGCTGACCCCCGGATACAGGTCCCAAAAATCCGTATCAAAAATCGGAAATTCGCGCGTGACGCCAGAGATCGTTTCGATGTGCACCGGCACCCCAGGACAGAGGGACTCGAACCGGTCGAAATAGTCCACAAAGTCTACTGTCCCCTCGCCCATCGCTGTCCAGCGCACCGTGATACCTTTGGGTGAAGGCCACAAGACGCTGTCCCGCATGCTGGTCGTGACCACGTGTTTGCCCAAAATTTCCAGGTTGTCGCGTGGATCCTCAAGTGCCCAGGCCGCGTTGCCGGGATCAATGTTGACCCCGACGAAATCCGGGCCGGCCTGTTGCACGAGTGAAAGCAACTCGCTCGCGCGCATGTCGCCCGAATGGTTCTCGACGGCGATCTTGACGCCCGCATCCACAGCCCTCGACCGCGCGCGTTTCAGCACAGCGACCATATCGGCAATGCGTGCCTTGATACCCCCTGGCGTCTTTCGGTCCGCGGCAGCGCCCAGAATCACGCGCAAGACCGGCGAGCCCAGTGCCTTGGCCAGGCGAATCCCCGTGATGAGGTGCTGGTCGGCGTCACCAAAGTCTTTTCGAAAGACCGTCGAGGTTGGGCAAACGCTCCAGGTGCCCAGATGCAAATCGATGCCCCGATCCTTGGCCTTGCGCTGCAAGTCGCCCATGTGACCATCGTCGAGTGAGGAAAAGGCCTGCAGATCGGTAATAAAGAGCGAGTCGAGTTGAAGCTGCGACGCATAATCGATGAGCTGACTGGCCTTCAACCCCAGATCGCGCACGGAATAATTGTCCAAACCCAACTTGATCCCTCGACGACGGGCCGCAACCGGTGCCGTCGCCGCTGAGTTTTTGCGGACGGCCGACGCCGTGGGGGCCATGGCCAAAACCGCGGCGGCAGCAGCGCCCTGAGTGGCCCACCTCGAGAAACTCCGCCTCGAAAACGCCCCCGACCCACCGTTGCGATTGCTATCCATCGGAGCCGAAGATAATCACCCTCGCGTCCAGCATGCAAGTGCAGGAGGCACACGAAGACACACCCTTTTGCCCAGATTTTTAGGATGCGCCGTCCTGGTTTTGATGCGGCGTAGGGTCGGGGTAAGATGACGATGTCTTGGTTGTTCCCTCCGATACGACGCGCATCCGAATCCTGATCATCGACGATCACTTTGTGGCGCGATTCGGTCTGCGAGGTTTGCTTGAGTCGCAGCCGGACATGGAAGTAATTGGCGAGGCGCACGACGGCAGCCAGGCTCTCGCAGCTTATCTCGAACATAGACCCGACCTTGTTTTGATGGATTCGCGTATGCCGCAAATGGATGGCGCCGTCGCAACCGCGGTGATTCGCAAGACGGCCCCCGAAGCGCGCATCCTCATGCTGTCCAGTTTTGATACCGAGGCCGAAATCCAGCGCGCACTGGATGCTGGCGCAAGTGGCTACATCATGAAGGAGGCCGAGCCTACCGAGCTTCTGGTCGCCATTCGCGCCGTGGCAGCTGGCAAAGGGTATCTGCCCGGGACGGTCGAGAAAGCGCTTGAACGTGGTCGCGAAATGGCCAAGCTCAGCGAACGCGAGCTGAAAATGCTGGAGTTAATTGCGCAGGGGATGTCGAACCGTGAGATTGCAGCACAAATTGCGTTGACCCCGGGCTCGGTGCGCATCTACGTCAGCAATCTGTTCGAGAAGATGGGCGTGGGCAATCGCAGCGAGGCAATCTCGGTGGCCCTGCAGCGCGGTCTCATCCGGCCCACCCGTTAGATCGACGTGAAACGGTCGAGTACTTAACTGCCGTCAAGAGGCATTTGGGTACACAAGATGCACGCTGTAAGTGTGAATCCGAGCAAAACGACGAATTTTTTTTGGAAGGCATCGCTTTTCACCTCCGCATTTGCGCTGGCGGCCTGTAGTGGAAGCAGCGGTAGTTCGGGCGGCAATGAGGGCGGCGCCGGGAACAACCCCAAGGGTGGCAACGGAGGCTCACAGAACAACGAAATGGTTCTCGACCGCAATCCGAACCGCCCACTTGTTTGCGATGATCCGAATCAGATCGAGATTGGTACCACGCCGCTCGTTCGACTGACCAACGCGGAATACGCGCGCACGATTGCGGACTTGCTCGCGCCCATCAAGATTGACGTTCAGGGCAAGCTCTCCGGCAATAACCTCCGTACCGGTTTTGCGCCCGACGCGGCGCTTGTTGCCACCAACGACGTTGTCGGTGGACACAACAACGCATCCGTCGATGTTGGCAAGGCGGTCTCGTCTGGACTTGCATCGTTGAAGATTGACGGATGTCCGCCGACCAACGCCGCTGCGGAAGTAAAATGTTTCGACGCCTTCGTGAATTCTTTCGTGACACGCGCCTACCGTCGCCCGCTGCAGACCGATGAAAAGGCCCGCTTGAAGAGCCTTTACGATACAGAGCGCAAGGTTGACGATTTCAGCACCACCCTTGCTACCGTGACTGAAGCCGTTGTTCAGGGACCTCAGTTCCTTTATCGCGTCGAGATTGGCGACGAAGAACGCGACGGCATTCGCAAGTTGTCTGGACACGAAGTCGCCTCACGCCTGTCGTTCCTCATCTGGGGATCGATGCCGGACGCAGAGTTGTTCAAGGCCGCAACGGATGGGGGACTCGACGACGGCGAGGGTGTCGCCTTACAAGTTTCGCGCATGCTTGCCGACGAACGCGCCAATAGCTTGGCACGCG
>JAYUPZ010000289.1:0-8369 GCA_043759805.1 Myxococcales bacterium
AGCTCTAGATTGTAAAGCTCTGCGAGCGGCTCCCACTCCTCGCCAAGGCGATAGAGCGGTTCGAGGATTTCCGCAATCTGCTCCTGCATCGCGCCTGCATGCAACAGGCGTTGCAACGCGGCCCTTGTCTCGGCGTGTGCGGGATCTGCGTTCAGAATTTCCTGATAGCTCTCGATCGCGCCCTTCAGATCGGAAAGGGCAACCTCTTGCACGTGTGCCAGGCGGAACGTGAAGCCGATGATCTCTTCTTCAGTTTCAGCAAGACGCGTTTCGTTGCGGAGGACATCGGCGAGTTCCTGCCAGCGTTGCGTATTCGAGAACAAACGATCGAGAGAACTCAGCGCCGACTTTTGTTCAGATTCAGCGGCAAGTACCCGCTTTAGGGCTGCGATAGCTCGATCAGCATCTGCAAGTTCACCCTCGCAAATCCGAGCAAGGCGCAACAGCATTTCAACCTGCTGTTGGCTGTCGAGGATGTTGGGGATTTCTTTGTCGATTATCTCGGCTAGGTTTGCCCAGCGTCCGGTGACCTCGGCAAGTCGATCCAGGTGCGCGATCGTTTCTGGATTCGTTGGCTCAAGCGGGAAGGCACGAACATAGGCCTCAAAACCCGCGTCGAAATTGGTGAGGTAACGTTCCTGAAAGCCCGCGATGAGACCCAGCAATTCTTGCTTCTGGCGAACATCGCTGCTCGCTGCAACCATCACCTCGTAAACGCGAACGACCGATTCCCATTCGCCAGCCGTTTCGTAGATAGGTTGCAGCACCTGAGCCGCAGCGATCGGCTCTTCGCCACGCGACATCATTGTTTCCAGCGCAGCCAGCGTTGGCTCGTGCGTCGGATCCATGTCGAGAACGTTGCGATACGCTTCAACAGCGCGCGCCGGTGCCTTCAACTTTTCGCGCCAAAGTGCGCCGATGCGCGCAAGAACCGCAACGACTTCCGCCGAGGAGGGCGACAACTCGCGCTGGCGTTCAAGGACCGCCATGAGATCGTCCCAGCGCTCGGTCGCGGCATAAAGACGCTCGAGAGCTTGCGAGGCCTCGTAGTCATCCGGATCGATATCGAGCACCGAGTTGTAAACCTCGATGGCCCGCTCGGGATCGTTAAGTTCGCGATCGTAAACCTGACCGAGAACGTAAAGGCGTTCCTTTTTTTCACCGGGCGTCTGTGCCAGTTCTGCGCGGCGATTGTAGATGTGCTTGAGATCATCCCAACGCTCAAGGCGCAAGTACAAGCGCTCGAGGTTCTCCAAAACCGGTACGTCGGTGTCATCGATTTCCAACAAACGGTTGAAAACTGCGATGGCCTGGTCGGGGCTCTCCAGAACTTCTTCGTAGATCTGGGCGGCCTTGAATCCAAGCTGTTTGCGCTCGTCCGGCGCCTGCAGCATGTCCATCTTCCGTGAATAGGCGTCTACCAACTGCGCGTAATCGCCCGCATTGGTGTAGATCTGAATCAGGGCGTCGGCAGCCTGTATATCGGTCGGAGAAACTTCGATCGATCGGAGGTAGGCTTTGGCGGCCAGATCATCGCGTGCGATCTCGATCGTCGCGAGTTGAGCCACGCGGTGCAATAGGGCGCGCTTCTGTTCGGCATCCTGAAGTTTGTCGACGAGTCCGTTGTATAGCTCGATGAGTCCCTCGACTTTCTCGAGAACGCGAGCAAGTCGCTCAATGCGGTGTTGCGCATCGGGTTCCATGGGATCGTCGGAAAGAGCCCGCGCCAGTGCATCGTAAGCACTTGCCGGATCGTCGAGACCTTCTTCATGGCAGGTCGCAATTTCGGAAAGGTGCTCGATCTTGATTCGTGGATCGGTGGCGTGTTTGACCTGTATTTCCAGGACCTGAACGAGTCGACCGAAATCGCTGCGCGCGCGATAAACTGGCTCAAGCAAGGCGGACAGTTCGGCTTCAAATTTGGGATCCGGCAGTATCCTCTCAAGCGCGACAACGGTACTTTCGTGTCCCGGCTCGATCTCCAGCAGACGCTGGTAGGTCTCAACAGCAGCCGCCGTATCGCGCAGCTTCTGCTCTCGCAGAAGGCCAAGTCGCGCGAGCAGTTTGACGGTTTCCTCGGAATCGGTGGCAAGCCCGAGTTGTTGTTGCAGATTGTCTGCAAGGTCAGTGTCGAGGCCTTTGCGCCCAAACAAACGATCAAGGGCTCGCAATGCAAGCACGTTGGTCGGATTTTCGGCATGAACCTGTTTCCACGCCGAGATCGCCTCATCAAGATCGTCAAGCGTCTCCTCGGCGATGCTCGCGATTCGGATCTGAAGCTGTTCACGTTCCGCAGGCTGCGTGACCAGATCAGCCTTCTTTTTGAGGGTATCGATGAGATCCGTCCAGCGCTCCGTGCGCGTGTACAGGTTCTCAAGGGCGTCGAGTGCGGACGCATCGCCGGGCGCGATTTCCTGGGCTCGCTTGAAGTACTCAACGGCCTTGGCAGACTGACCCAAACGCTCGTCATACGTTACAGCAAGCACCGTGAGCAGCTCGCGTTCAAGGCTGGTTGCAACCTTCGACTTATCGAGAACACCCGAATAAAGATCAACAAGGTTCGTCCAGCGATCATGAATCGCCGAAAGATCTTCTATTGCCCGGCGGGCTGTTACCGACGACGGGTCTTCGGTAACAGCCTGAGAATACGCCTTGTACGACGCATCGATGTTGTTGAGAGCGGCTTCGTGCGCGCCCACGCGCAAAAGCAAGGCAACTCGCTTGCCCACGTCTTTTTCGTGCGCAAGCTTGATGCGCTGGCACTCCACGAGGTGCACGAGATCCTGGTTGATGTCGTAGATAGGCTCAAGTGCAGCAACGGCGTCGAGCTGCAGGTCTTTGTTGTCGAGGTAAGACTCGAGCGCAGCTTTTGCTCCCGCGTGTTCGCTGTTGAGCTCGAGCGCCGCCGTGAAGGCGAGTACGGCCCCCGCTTCGTCCTTGAGATGCGCCTGTCGAACCTCTCCGAGCCGGAACTGCAACTCGGCCTGTGCCCCTGCGTCCGAGGTAAGGGCGAGCTCCTTCTCGATTGTCGCCGCAAGTTTCTTCCAGGCGCTCGTCGCCTTGTACAGGCGATCCAACGCCTGCAAAGACGAGATATCCTCGGGCAGTTCTTTCAGGATGGCGGAGTACGTTTCGATGGCCTTGTCGGCATCACGAACTTCATTTTCGTACAGACCCGCCAACTGCAGACGAATTTCACGTTTCTCCGCAACAGATTTCGAGAGACCCAGCTTCTTGTCGTAGATCGCAAGGAGCTCCTCAAAGCGGCCGGTGGCGACGTACAACCGACCGAGCGCTGCAATCGCCTCGGCGTGGTTCGCGTCGATTTCGAGAACCTTTTGGTTGCGATCGATGGCGGTGTCGACCTGGCCCAGCTGTTGCTCGTAAACTTTTGCGAGCACTGCGAGGACGGGCAACTTGGCGGCGCCTTTTAGTTTCTTGAGCGTACCTTCGTAGGTAGTCGCAAGCGACTCCCAGTTGCCGACCTGTGCTGCCAATCCTTCGGCAGCGGCAAAAGCCCAGTCCGAGTTCGGATCTTCGTTGACGGCCTGCAAGGCGATCTCGGCTGCGCCCTCGGGTGAACGCGCGCCACCCGACAACAAGCCGACGATCTGCTGCATCAGCTCGCCACGAACGGCATCATCGGTCGCGTGACCAAGCTTGACCTTCAAGACATCCGCCAACTTGGCAGCGTCCTTTGAATCGTCATACAGCGGGATGAGAGCCTCTGCCGCTTCCAGGTTGGTCGGATCCACGGCGAGCGCCTTTTCAAACGCGCGCTGAGCCCGATCAGGCTTGGCCATGTGATCGCGATACAAGGTCGCCGTTTTGATGAGGAGCTGAACTTGCGACTCACCTTCCTCGGTCTCGGCCTGACGTTCAATCACACGAACAAATTCGTCATACCGATCCTGCGCCGCAAAGAAAGCTTCAAGTGACTTCCAGTCTTTTTGGTCGATGAAAAGCTTCTTGAGAGCATCCTGGGCGCGGCGATTCTGAGGATCGGCCACGAGCAACTTGCGCCAGGCTGCCGTCGCCTTGTCTTGATTGCCAATGCGATCGCCGTACAACTGCGCGAGCTTGGTCAAAAGCGCTGCAACATCAACGTCGCCGGCACCTGAGGCGACACGTTTGTCGAGAATACCGGCAAGTTTCTCGTAGTTTTTCTCGCGCTCGTAGAGGCGTTCAAGTTCAAGAAGTGCACGGGGCTCGTCCGGCGCAGTCTCAAGCACGGACTCCCACAACTCGATTGAAACGGGGGCTTTTTTCAGCTTCTCGGAGGCCATGTCGGCCATTTCGACAAGCGCGGCCACCTTGGCGGCCGGATCAGTCAAGGCATCAATTTCGCGCTGGCGCAGCTTGATAAGCTTGTCCCAGTCGCGACGCTTCTCATACATCTGCTTGAGATAAGAGATGGCATCGTCGTTGCTCACGTCCATTTCGAGGACGGTTTCGAACGCCTTGATGGCTTCTGCCTGATTCGAGAACTTCTCGAGGTAAAGATTCGCAACACGGAGATGCAGCGCAATCTTCTCGCTTGTCGCTTTCACCACTTCGGCCTTGCGGCGTAGGATGGAGATCAAATCGGGCCAGCGACCTTTCGCTTCATATTCCGCAGCGAGCGCATCAACAGCCTCGATGTTGGACGGTTCGATCGTGAGGATCTGGTTGAATCCTTGAAGCACTTTCACATCAAGCTTCAATTGCCGGTACGCCTCGATCATTTCCCAGATGACCGGAACCTTTTCAGATTCTGCGGTCCACTCTGTTTTCTCGACACCTTCACCAAGCGTGTCAGCGTATTGCTTCAGCTTGTTGGCGGTCTTGTAGGCGCGGGCCAACTCACGGCGCGGTGGCCATGCCTTGGGTGCGCTCTGAACAAGCTTCTTCCAGGCATCTATGCCCTTGTCGATGTTCTGCTCTTCGGCGGCACGTGCAGTTGCGGCCTGCTCTTGCAAATCGGCGGGGAAATCCACTGAAGCTCCGTTCGACCTGTGGGAATTGCTGGTCGGGTTTGAGGGCGTAAGGGTTTGAAAAAAGCCAGGAAAATAGGGATTTCTTATATCACGCTGCCCGAAAGCCACACAATCGGAATCCGGCGCATTTTTTACCGTGAAACGCGGGCAATTTTTGCCTGTCGCGGAGCCGCCGAGGGAACACATTCTCCTACCCGCAGCGTTTTGTCCGGCTTGCGAGGCGACCGCCAAATAAAAAAGGGCGGCCCGCGAAACCGCGGCCGCCCATGACTGGCGTTGTTGTTCAACCTACCGGCTAGGGACCACTGAGCGCATAGAGCTTGTCACTCGCCGCTTTCACGTAGCCGGCAGCGGGTCCCGAGCCCCCCGTCGTCACAAACTTTTGCAGGTATTCCCGCGCGGCCGCTTTCTGAGCGTTGTCGTGGCTTTCCTCGAACCATTCTGCGTAGGCCATGCCACAGTTGTAGACCGACTCTGCCATCGTGGGATCAATCTCGATTGCGGCCTTGAATGCCTTCGTCGCGGACTCAAACTTTTTCAAGTCCTTGAGCGCCACGCCGTAGCCGTGGTGGCACATGGCCGAGGCATCGTTGATGCGAACACACTCCGAAAAGACCTTGGAGGCCTCATCGGTATAGTCGTATTCCAGATACAGGTAACCGAGATCTCGGAATGCCGAATCAAAGCGCGGGTCGCGTTCGATCGCGTTTCGGAACGCCGCATCCGCGGCCTTGGGTTCCTCCAAGATCTTGTTGGCCACACCCAGCCGGTAGTGGGCGCGCACCAGCGTTGGATCAACCTCAACGGCATTTTTGAGAGCGTCCCGGGCCTTCTCGACCTGCTTCATCTCGAGAAGCGCCTCGCCCATATCGTAGAGGTAGTTCCCGTTCTTGGGGTTGCGTTCGCTCGCTCCCTCAAAAGCCTCCGCGGCTTTGTCCCACTTGCGCTGCTTTTGATAGACCTTACCGAGGTTGTAGTACGACAACTCGTAAGTCGGATCAGTTTGAATGGCCAACTTGAGCTCACGCTCGGCCTTGTCGAAGAGCTGGTTCTTAAAAGCGACGACACCCTCATTCGAGAGTTCCATCGCTTTTTTGCGCTCTTGGCTACAAACAAAGCCGTCGCAAGCCGGGGCAAGCAGACTCACGAGGAGCACGGTGGTGAAATAACGGTTCATGGATTCTCCTATGCGCGGTAGAGGCGGATTGTGAAACGACTAGCCGCCGCCGGCTGGGTTGAATACGAACGGATAAGTCACGATGACGATACCGCCACCGTTGGGCTTCGGGAACTCCCAGCGGCGAACCGCTGCAACAACACAGGACTCGACCCTGCGGTTGGATAAGGTCGAGTCTTGCATGACCGACGCCACAACCTGACCCGTCGCTGCGATGGTGAAGTTAACCGCGATGCGGCCCTGCAACTCGGGTGACTTCACGAGCTCTTGCTCGTAACAGAATTTCACCTCGTTGATGTGCCGACGGATGATGCGGCGGATAATTTCCTTGTCGAGTGAACCGCGAACCGCTGCGGTGCCCGGCATAACTTCGGGTGAACGCGCCCGGCGACCGTGCAAACCGCCAGCCCCACGACCGTAACCAGAACCCGAACCGCCGCCGCCACCTTTACCGATGGTGCCGAGGTTTCCAAGACCAATCGTGCCTTCGCCGGTGCCGCCACCGCCCGAACCGGTACCCGCAAGGCCAAGACCGCCGACGCCGTACGCCTCGCCAATCTCGCTTCCGAGCAAGCCGCCGAGCACGTTTGATGCATCGCTGCCCAGCGCCGTGTCACGACCGAAAATCGAAGCCAGATGCGAACCCTCGTTCGACTTCAAGACACCAAGAATACCAGCGTTCTTCGCCTCTTCTTCGGCCAGCTTCTTGGCAAGGTGTGGATCGGGATTGTCCTGAGGACCCTTCAAGGCATACAGACCCTGCTTGTTCTTCGAGGTCTTCTTGCCCATCTTCCCTTCATCACCCTTGTGGGCTTTGCCCTTCCCACCTTGCTCGTCTGCGCCCTTCTTCTTCAGCCATTCCGGAATCTCTTCTTCTTTTTCTTCCGGTGGCTTGATGAGGAAGTTCACAAAGCGATCATCTGCGTTGAGTAGATCAAGGGACAGAGACTTGGGATCCGGGGGAACCGCAAAGATCATCAGCAGAAACATCATGAGCGCAATGAACGAGCCCACGGTGTATTTCTGTTCAGCCCAGCTCCACAGCAGGAACGGAACCGGCAAGACGCGCGGCTTCGGCGTCGATGCCACGAAGAACTGCGCCTGACCTGCATCAATGCGAATGCGGCCATCTTGTGGTACGGGGAAACTCGAACCCCGTTGCTGAACGTATTGCTGCAGCGGAATGGTCTGACCCGCAGTCACGATTTCGCCTGTCATTTGTGGCGTGATGTGAACAGCAAAGTCTGCACCGGCTGGCGAAACCAAGTTCATTGAACCCGACACGAATTCGGGTCCAATAGGAGCGTCCGCATCCGATCCCGAACCAATGGTGAAGATCTTCGACGATGATCCCCAGCGCTTGAGACCCATGTACGCGAGAATCATGCCTGCCAGTGCACCGCCGATGAAGGGCACGTCGCCCGCAGAACTTCGGTGTTGCCAGTTGAACTTGTTCGGATCTTTTTCCGCCTTGAGGTGCTCCTCGTAGAGCTCTTTCTCGCGACCGAGCGATCCCTGCATGTAGACAAGCGAGCCCACCGAAAGCGCAAGACAAGCCACGCCTGCAAACGTGAGTCCCTTGGCGGATCCCGTGTTTTCACGTGCGCCTGGCTCCGATAGGTGGCGCGTGTGTGTCACGACGCCGCGGAACAATGCCTGGACCTCGACCGCTTGGCTGCCGGGCTCTTCGGCCTCGGCCATCAGCGCATTGCCACCGTCACCTGCAAATCCGGCGGAAGGCGGAGCGTAGGAGGTCTGAGCATAAGCAGGACCGGAAGAAAACCCTGGTGGCATCGGCGGCGCGGCCCCATAAGCCGGCGTCGGTGCATAAGCCGGAGAGGGCGCATAAGCCGGCGCAGCCTGTGCGGGCGGCACATAGGCCGGTGGAACCTGTGAGGGCGGTGCAACGCGAACGGGCGGGGGTGCGGCGGGTGGTGGCGCTGTTTGCGCTGCCATGGCTTGAACCGCGACCGGTGCTGCAACTTTGGTCGCATCCTCGTCGGCGAGGGTTATCACAACGCGGAGGGCACCGAAGGTGATCTCGGCGCCGGGGAAAACCTTGGTTCGAGCAACTTTCTCGCCGTTGACTACGGTGCCGTGGGTCGAACCGAGGTCAATGACTTGAATGTCGTCAGCGCCGTTGACTTCGATCACCGCGTGCATACGCGAAATCGTGTCGTCTTCGAGCTTGAGATGAGACGAGGCAAGCTTGCCCA
>JAYUPZ010000290.1:0-8365 GCA_043759805.1 Myxococcales bacterium
GCTGCACAACCCGTCTGAGCCTGTTCACGCGGATCACAGGGTTGAGAACAAATGCGATGACCGCTGCCATTCGGGGCGCCGTCGCACTGGATCTCGGTCAAACAGCTTGAACCGTTTCCGCCGCATTCCGGATTCGTCGTACAATACTGTCGGCACACCTTCACACCACAGCCCTCGACGAAACACTGGCTTCCGACTCTGCAATCCGAATCGTCTTCGCACACTGAGCCAGGCACGCCGGTGCCTGCTGGCGTGCACTGCGTGGTCGTTCCGGCAGGCATGCAGGACAGTGCGCACGTGGCCTGGGCGCCGCAACCCTTGGCCCCCTCGGGCGAGCAAGCAATGCTGCCGCTGTCCGGGTTGGGCAGAGTGTCGACTTTTCCGGCATCGGCCACGCTGCCGTCCGTATTGGGCACAAATTCGGTCGGACAGGAGGCGCCGGGATCGATGACAACCGACACCCGAACCGTTTCGCCGCGCGAAATCCTCCCCTGAGTCGAACCGCAACCACGGCTTGCTCCCGTGCTATCCAGTGCTGTCACTCGAATCAACACAGTGCCCGACAATTTGTCCGGGAAGCTTGTGGAAAAGGAGACTGGAACGGTTGCGGAGAGCGAAAGATTCACGCCCCCGGTGGCAAAACCAGCATCGCCAGAGGCCAGTTTGGGATAGTAAAGCCGATCTTTGGCAATGCCACTTTGCAAGTCCACCCGGAACCGTGTCACGCCCGTCAGCGAGCTGCCCACAGGCGTCGTGGCCGATACGACCAGATACGAGGGATCGTTGGAACAGGCTGCCAAAACCAGCGTTCCCAAAAGCCCCGTCAGTGTTGGGATTCGCGCCATTATTGGAACGCTTTCATGTTACCAAGCGTGGTATCCGGTGAATCGTTTGACGGTGCCGAGAAGATCACGATGGCAGTGACCGCAATCGCAACACCGGCGATGCCTGCCCAAATCCACCAATCCTGATGTTGTGACGTGGACGGGGTCTGCGTGGCGCGCCCCTGGTCGAGATCCACAGTTTGAGCGGTGGAAATCAGGGGCAAGGGAACGCGAGGAAGGGTGGGGACGGGAACCACGGCCTTGGGTTCAAACGCAACGATGGGACGTTGCTCCTCGACGGCGGATTCGGCTTTTGCCGAACCAACCGCCAGGAAGCAGGTGAGCGCAAGGATTGCACTTGCCTCAAGACGGTGGTGCCTTGATTTCAGTTGGCCCTCTCCCAGGTCGACGATTCCAGATTCCACGTGAGCTTATCCTCGTAAAATTGTACGGTACATTCGCGCTCGGATGCACTGCCATCGGCATTGATGTTCTTGTAGACGCCCTGAAAAGTGTTGAGCACACCATTCTCGGGCTTTGCATCTTTGACGGGCGACAGGGAGAAAAATTCACGGCCCTCTTGAACGCCGACAATTTGGCTCAAAACCCGGCCTTTTTCCACCAGGGTACCGATGACGGCGCCTCCCTTGATGTTGAACTCAAGGACGCGGTGGTCCATACCGGACGATCCCACCACCAGCTTGTAACGGGCGCCAGTGAGCTGCTCGGCCCCAATGGGCTTGGCAGGTGCATTCATGGTGGCACAGGCCGACACGATCGTGGGGAGAACAAGCGCCCCAAGGACGACTTGAAAGAGAAAGGAACGCCGGGGTGAGTTGGTCATATCCATCGACTAACACCGGGCAAAAGGCGTGTCAATCGGCCGGAGCGCTTCTTTGAAAGCGCTCCGGGGACGAGGGTTAGGCTAGTCGTAGTACTCGAGGCCGAGGTGAGTAATGAGGTCCTCGCCCCGCAGATGTCGCAGTGTGTTTTTCAGCTTCATGAGCTGGATGAAGATGTCGTGCTCGGGGTACAGGCCCGGAGCGGTCTGGGGCGACTTCCAGTAGAAGGACAGCCACTCCTGAATGCCGCTCATATTGCAGCGCTGGGCGAGGTCAATGAACAGCGCCAGATCGAGAACCAGTGGCGCGGCGAGAATGGAGTCGCGGCAGAGGAAGTTCACCTTGATCTGCATCTTGTAGCCCATCCAGCCAAAGATATCGATGTTGTCCCATCCCTCTTTGTTGTCGCCACGGGGCGGGTAGTAGTTGATGCGTACCACGTGGTGGATTTTGCCGTAAAGATCGGGGTGCAATGCGGGTTGCAGGATGTAGTCGAGCACGCCGAGTTTCGAGACTTCCTTGGATTTGAAAGCCTCCGGATCGTCGAGAACCTCGCCATCGCGGTTGCCGAGGATGTTGGTCGAGTACCAGCCTTCGAGGCCGAGCAAACGCGCCTTGAGTCCGGGTGCGAGCAGGGTTTTCATGAAGGTCTGACCCGTTTTGAAATCCTTGCCGGTGATCGGAACCTTGTTCTCGCGAGCGAGCTCAAGCAGGGCAGGGGTATCGAGCGTCAGATTCGGTGAACCGTTGGCGTAAGGCACGTGGCACTTGAGGGCAGCGTAGGCGTAGATCTGCGAAGGCGCGATTTCTGGATCGCTCTTGCGCATGCCTTCTTCAAAGGAGGCGATTGTGGCGTGGACAGCCTGGGATTCGCGGTAGACCTCGGTTGAACCGCACCACACCATCACGAGGCGGGCGCAGTTGTTGTCTTTGCGAAATTTTTCAATGTCGGCGATGACCTGCTCGGCGAGGTCCATCTTGTTCTTGCCGGTCTTGAAGTGGGTGGCCGAGAGGCGCTTGACATATTCTTGCTCGAACACGGCCGGCATCGGCTTGATCGTCTCAAGGAACTCGGATAGCGCCTTCTGGTGTTCGCCAGAAAGCACGCCTGCCTCGGCTGCAGCCTCGCGAGCATCGTCGGGGAAGAGATCCCAGCCGCCGAAGACAAGATCGTCGAGCTGGGCGAGAGGGACGAAGTCCTTGATGAGGGGTGAACGGTTGTCGGTACGCTTTCCAAGGCGGATGGTGCCCATCTGCGTGAGCGAACCGATCGGCTTGGTCAGGCCTTTGCGAGCGCCTTCCACACCCGCCATAAACGTGGTGGCGACTGCGCCCATACCGGGCATCAGGATCCCGAGCTTGCCCGTGGCGGGCGCGATCTCGGTGGGGGTCTTATTCGTGGCCATGTGTGTCATCTCCGTGGGAATCGATCATGTGTCTGATTTCTGACAGCTCTGTATAGATGCCGGGCAACCAAGCAAAGGTCGGGCCAGTTGTCTTGCTGATGTAATTTCGCGGGATTGCGCTTGTCACAAGGAGCTCTTGTGGTAGAAACCTGACCCTTTTCAAACACCACACGCAGACAGAGGTGTCCCTCGCGTCCGTTCTCTCGAGAACGGTTGGGATTACCGGTGAAGTCTGCGGCGGATAACAACGCGAAAGGAAAAACAAAATGGAAACCGAGAAGACCGCTCCCGCGGGTGATGGCGCTGCTGCAACCATGAGCATGAGCATGGCGGGCGATACGCCGCTGACCATGCGCGAAATGATGGAGGCCGGTGTTCACTTCGGCCACCAGACACGCCGCTGGAACCCGAAGATGAAGTCGTACATCTTTGGTGCCCGCAACGGCATTCACATCATCGACCTGCAACACTCCGTGCGTGCTTTCCGCAAGGCGCACAATTTCCTCGTCAGCGTCGTTGCCTCGGGCAAGCCGGTGTTGTTCATCGGAACCAAGAAGCAAGCTCAGGACTTGATCCGGGAGCAGGCGACCCGTTCCGGCCAGTACTTCGTTACCAACCGCTGGCTCGGTGGCACGCTGACCAACTTCAACACGGTCAAAGGCTCAATTGATCGTTTGCGCGCAATCGAGAAGATGGCGACTGACGGCACCTTCGAGCGCCTCGCAAAGAAAGAGATCATCGGTCTCACCCGCGAGCAAGAGAAGCTGGAGCGTTCGCTCGGCGGCATCAAGGCCATGGGCCAGGTCCCCGGCGCCGTGTTCATCGTGGACGTGGTTCGCGAGCACATCGCCGTCAAGGAGGCTCGCCGCCTGCACATACCAATCGTAGCACTGGTCGACACCAACTGCGATCCGGACCTGATTGACTACGCCATTCCGGGCAACGACGACGCGATTCGCGCGATTCGGCTGTTCGCGGAAAAGGTCGCCGATGCCTGCGTTCTCGGCCAAAAGTTGGCTCGTGAACGCGCCGTTCGTTCATCGGTCGAAGCGCCTGAAGCGGACAGCGGAACCATACAGGTCTCGTCCGGCGGCGAAGGCCCCAAGGTCGAAGTCGTGTCACGCCGTCGTGGCGAATTGCCTGTCCCGGAGGCGGCTGCAACGCCGACCGACGAGGCTGGCAAGAACAACGAATAAGTCCATCCACGCACCCCTTTCAACCGAGGAACGTCATGGCCAACATCACTGCCCAGATGATTAAAGAGTTGCGCGAGCGCACAGGCGCCGGCATGTCCGATTGCAAGGCTGCGCTCGTCGAGTGCGATGCCCACATGGAAAACGCGATCGAATATCTTCGCAAAAAAGGCATTGCCTCGGCTGCGAAGAAAGCCGGTCGCATTGCTGCCGAAGGCGCCGTGTTCACCTACCTTCACGGCTCGCGTATTGGCGTCATGGTCGAGGTAAACTGCGAAACCGACTTCGTCGCTCGCAACGACGACTTCCAAGCCTTTGGTCGGGAAGTTGCAATGCAGATCGCAGCGATGAACCCCCGCTACGTGACGGCTGAAGAAGTTCCTGCCGATGTCATCGCGAAGGAACGCGAGATCCGGAACGAAGCAGCGAAGGAAAGCGGCAAACCCGAAGCCGTCTGGCCAAAGATTGTCGAGGGTCAGATCGCCAAGTGGATGAAGGAAATCTGCTTGATGGATCAAACCTGGATGAAGGACCCGGAAGGCAAGAAGGAGATTCGCGCCTTGCAAACAGATCTCACTGCCAAGACTGGTGAGAACTGCCGCGTTCGCCGTTTCGCGCGTTTCGAGGTCGGTGAAGGACTTGAGAAGCGCAGCGATGACTTTGTGGAAGAAGTTCGACGTCAAGCCGGCCAGGCCTGATACAACAAACGCATCATGGTTGGTCGATCCAAAAAGGGCGGTGCGGGCAGCTCGGGCGGGGATGAGGACGAAGAGGTTCCTTCCGCTTCCGCTTCCGCTTCCGCCTCCACGTCCACAACCGACACGCCTGCAGAGGGGCCAAGTCAGCTCAATACGCCCAATGCCATGCCGCTCGGTGCTACGGTTGCACCGGCGGCAAGTGGTCGGCCACCTCTTGCGCCGAATGTTCGCTATCGCCGAATCCTGTTAAAGCTTTCGGGCGAAGCCCTGATGGGCACGCGACAGTACGGCATCGATCCGGATATGTTGGCCCAGATCGCCGACGAGGTGATCGACGTTCATTCTCTGGGTGTCGAAGTCGCTCTTGTCATCGGTGGTGGTAATATCTTCCGCGGCGTTGCGGGCTGTTCAACTGGAATGGATCGCGCCCACGGCGACTACATGGGCATGTTGGCCACCGTGATCAACTCGCTTGCGCTGCAAGATGCGCTCGAGCAACGCGGCCTCAAAACCCGCGTGATGTCAGCCATTGAGATGGAACGGGTTGCAGAACCCTACATTCGACGACGGGCCATCCGACACCTGGAAAAAGGGCGTTTGGTTATCTTTGCCGCGGGGACAGGAAACCCGTTCTTCACGACCGATTCGGCCGCTTCGTTGCGTGCGATGGAGATCGGCGCCGAGATCGTGATGAAGGCGACGCAGGTCGACGGCGTTTACGACAAGGATCCGAAGAAACATGCAGACGCACGCATGTACCGGCGTTTAACCTATCTTGACGTCCTCAATCAGGATTTACAGGTGATGGATTCCACGGCCATTTCTCTGTGCCGCGACAATCGATTGCCCATCCTGGTTTTCAACATGACAAGGCCAGGTAACATCCGTCGAGTTGTGCTCGGCGAACCCCTTGGCACTTTGATTGTGGACGATCGAAAACGCGCCCGCTGAACTTCGCTACCCAGACACCCAGCAAGGAGAACTCGCAATGGTCGAAGACGTTTTGAAAGATCTGGATGCTTCCCTTCAAAAAGGAATCGAGGGATTCAAGAAGGCGCTGACCAAGGTTAGAACCGGCCGCGCCAATGTCGCGATTCTCGATGGTGTTCGCGTCGACTACTACGGGACACCAACGCCACTCAACCAGGTCGCTGCCATGGCCGTGCCGGATGCGCGCCTCATCACGGTGAAACCCTGGGAAAAATCGCTGATTCCAGAAATTGAAAAGGCCATTCGAGCGTCGCAACTCGGTTTGAATCCGCAATCGGACGGGGAAATCGTGCGCATACCGATGCCAGCGTTGACCGAGGAACGCCGCAAGGATCTCGTCAAGGTGGTACGCAAGGATGCCGAGGACGGACGCGTTTCGCTGCGTCAGGCACGCCGCGACGCCAACGACATGCTCAAGGCCTTCCTCAAGGACAAGGTCATTTCCGAAGACGACGAGAAGGCGGGCTTGAAACGCGTTCAGGACTCGACGGACAAGTCGATAGCGGTTCTGGACGATATTCTCGGCAAAAAAGAAGCCGAGATCATGGAAGTGTGACGATTACGTCGCACTGGCGGGTGCGTCGGGATCGTACGTTACCTTTGCAACTTCCATTTGGTTACGCGCAAACATGACCGTGCAGCCTTTGCCTCGCAGCAACGGTTCCCGGCTGAAGAGATGGTAAACCCGCAAACCTTCGCGTGTGGGCGGCTCACCAAGTGCTTTCTTTCCTGGGACGCCCGTCACGACAAGAATCTTCTCGCCGGGCTGGAGGATAAATCCCGGATCGATTTGACCTATCACCGACCCGCGTTGTCCCTTGGCCGCGACGACCACACGAAGACCGGCGGTGTTGACAGGATTTGCCGTATGATTGGCCACCACGAACCACTCCAGGTTTGTTTGTTTTCGATCCGGGGCCGGATGAACTTCTTCAAATACAAGCGCCATGGCGGCAGACTATAGTGGGTTTTTGAATGCCTGAAATCACGATCGACATTCCACACACGCTTTCTCGCGACGAGGTTCGAGGCCGGCTTGAGCGCGCGCGAGAAAAGCTGGAGAACGAATATGGCGTTGCCTGCACCTGGCAGGGCGAGGCCATGAAAGTTCAACGCTCGGGCCTCGATGGCACGGTGGCAATCGAAGACGATCGGCTGACGGTTCGCGTGAAGCTTGGGATGTTGATGGGGGCGTTCTCGTCGAAAATTCGCGACGGCATCACCCAGAAACTGACGCGGCTTCTGAGCGACGCTTGAGGCCGCTTTCGATGAGCCGTGCGGCCGCGGCAATCTCGTCCGCTGTCGTATCTGACTGACCGTCTACCACCACCGTGGCAGACATTGGGACCTCGGGGAGCCAGTCGAATGGCGCGGTTCCGAGCCCCGCTGCAAGCCCCCCGTTGAGTCCACATCCGTCGTGGGCCAGCACCAGTGCGGACAGATCGAGCAATTGTTTGCGCCGCTCGTGGCCAGCCGTCAGACCCAACATTTGCAGGCGCCACCACGCGCCGGAGTCGAACGCGATTCGGGTCGGCGACCCTGTCATGTCGTTGCAAAGCACGGCAGCCTCGCGTGGGGACGGGTACTGCCACAAAGAACCGCCGATGCGCAATGCCAGCGTTATCCCCTTGGCCTCCGCCTGACGAATCAGACGGTCGAGCGAGTAGCGAGCGCCATCCCTCCAGCGGGCTGCGACGGATTTTCTATCCTCTTGAACTTTCCGAAAGCGGAGCGCGACAGGCTCGAAGTCGTCGAAAAGTTCGCCTTGCTCGTAACATTTGTGGAGATCACTTTCCGTGAGCAACAAGGGCAGCCGGCCCAATTCGAGCGCGAGACATGTTCCACCGAGTGACGCGAGTGCATCCAGGTTTTTCAGGCACAGCTTGATTGCCGCGAGGCGCTCCTCGGGATCGTCCGGTGCTGCAAGGTAGGGCTGTCGCTTGCCGTCGACCTTGGGGCTAAGACGTTCCGGCAATGATCCGTCGATTCCCACCACCCGCCATCGGTGGCCAGCCGCGACGCGAGCGAGATCAGGCAGCGTCTCCAGAGAATAAGGCAGACCTACCCAAAGACCCTCGAACGATACGCTGGACGCTTCCAGTGTTCGGCACAGTCCATTGGCAGCCTCGGCAGGCGCTGATTCAAGCGGAAAAAGTCGAGTTGAAGCCAGCACCGTTGTGCCAGCATAGCGTCTCAAATTGCAGGTCGCGGTCTGATTTCGCGCGCCAAATCAGGGCTTTGAAGGGGGTCGGATCTGTGCGATAAACGGCGCCGATCTGGCACCGGGCAATTCGGTGCTGGTTTTCGACCCCCGCTGGAGAGTCCCACGAACATGCGTTTGCCACTGCGTCGTCGCGTCGAGTCCACCTCCCTTATTTTTCGTGTGGCCGCAGTGGCCGCGGCGTTGGCCGT
>JAYUPZ010000291.1:0-3990 GCA_043759805.1 Myxococcales bacterium
CGCCAGCGATGGCCCTTCGCGAATCAGACGAAATGCAGGGTGCGGACGCTCATCTCGAACGACCACCGCCGCGTCCACAGCCGGTGCAATCGGAACCACGACTGCGACAGGACCGATGGGCTCCTTCGCCTCTTTCGAGCAACCGGCTACCGCCAGCAAAACCAAAAGAGTGCGGTCTATGTATCGAGCCAAGTTCCTTGATGATGCCGGAACAAAAAAATGGGCGCAACTTTACCGGATGCGCCCATTTCGACCTTGATGCGCGGTTCAGTCTATTTCGTGCACTTCGTGAACGTGGCGTTCGTGCTCACCCGGTACTTCGCGCCAGAAAGTTGGCGATCCGCGAAGTACATCGCGATGGGGTACGACTTGCCGCTTTCAAGGCCCAGATCGTTCGCGATTGGGTCAAGGCTGGCCGAGGCGGGTGAAAAACCATGCAAGCCGCCATTGTCGATCGCGAGTTTACCGTTGATGAAGATCCATGAGTCGTCGTCGCTTTCGGTAATGAAGATTTGGTTCTTGCCCTTTTCGTAGAGGAACTCGGCATTGATCTCGACCGTGAAGAGTTGGTTGTGGGCATCGTCTTCGGTCTTTTCGAGATCCGTTGCTGGCTTGTCGATTCCGGCATAGTCGGTGTTCCCCCATCCTTCGCCGTCGATGGGGAAAAACATTTCGCTGCCAAACGAATTGAGCTGTGCGGATCGTTTCTCCATCTTGAACTTGCGCTGAAGACTCTTGCTCTTGGCACTGTCGGTCCACCATTCGTCAAACGAGGCGCCACTGACCGATTGTACGAATCCGTTCGCGTCCTTGAACGGGCCCGATGTCGACAGCATGGGTTTACCGTTTTCAAGAGCAGGCTTGACCATCCCCGGGGCCGCAAGTGCTGCGCAAACATCGCCGCCAGCCGCTGTACAACTCATGGAGGTGACGTACTGGAAATCGTCGTGCGAGCTGACGAAATCACGCACCGTTCCGGTGAGTTCAGTGCAGCCCGCAACGGCCGTTCCACCGGTCCCGCCCGTGGCCGCAGCGCCGCCGGTTCCGACAACCGTTCCACCGGTTCCACCCGAAAGTGTTCCGTTTGTACCACCATCGGTAGTCCCGCTGCCGCCCGAACCACCCGTCGATTTTCCGCCGGTCCCGCCCACGGCCTTGCCACCAGAGCCGCCGTTGCCCTTACCCCCGGTTCCGCCGGTATCAGAGCCGCCGCCCTGACCCGCTTCTCTGCCGGACCCGCCAGAGCCGCCCTTTTCCCCCGAGCCGCTCGTACATCCAACCAATAAGCCTGCCACGATCCAGATGCCAAGACGTTTCATTTCCCTGTGTCCTTGTCTCAAGCTGAAGTTTCCGTGTCGGTCCGCGGCTGAAATACCGAGATCCTCACGTTCAGGCAAAATCCCACTTCGGTGACAGGGTGGACATTGACGTAAGGGATTGTCCCTACCCAGGCGCGCGAAAACTCAAGCGACTTTCGTGTGTTGACGTACCCGGCAAAGGGCCAGTAGTTTGCTATCTGCCATGCCCCTGCGTCACCTGAATCACGTCAACATCCGCACCGGACAGCTAGCCGCAATGCAGGCATTCTACAGCAGCATTCTGGGTCTGGTTTCCGGGCCGCGACCGGCCTTTTCTTTCGGGGGCGCCTGGATGTATTGCGAAACGCTGCCTGTGGTACACTTGGTTCAGATCGAAACGACCCCTGTTGCGGCAAGTGCGGACCTCCGGCTCGAACATTTCGCCTTCGCCGCGGATGATCTGAACGGCTTTACCCGACATCTGGAAAAACTTGGCGTCCCGTACACGACAAGCGTCCCTCCTGGCTTTCCGATCCGGCAAATCCACCTTCACGATCCGGACGGCAACCACATCCACGTCGATTTCGATACCCCGGGCGCCCAGACGCGCTGAGACGCGTTGCGTCTGACACGCGAAGGTTATTTAACTACCAAGAGAAGTCTGCCGATGGCCAGCGGGCGCATCTTTAAAAGATGGGTTCGCCCGATGAAGCCACCCGAAATCACCCAGCTCGATCTGTCACTCGAAAGCCTTCGAGAACAGCAACCGGAACAGTACCGGCGCTGGGTGTTTGTGGGCGTCGTTTGTGCCTTCGCCGGCTATCTCGCAAGCGCCCTTGCCACCTTGTTTCAGTTTGGGTTGGCCGAGATGGCGAGAACCACCGATCCCTACGCAACGGTCGTCCATGTCATCGCGATCGGGATCCTCTACAAACTCAATAAGCCTGTTCTCGCTGCGACGGTAACACTGACCGGCACGTGGGTAGACCTGCACATCTCATTGTACCTTTCAGGGTTCTATTCGACCTCCACACTGGTTTTGCCGATCTTGATCATGGCCATCGGCCTTTTCCTTGGCGGGCGCATTGCAACCCGCGTGGCGCTGGTGACCGCCTTGACCTTCCCCGCATTCATGGCGGCGGGACAATCCATGGGCATGCACCAGACGTTCTCGGACAAAAACGCCATCAACACGCTGGTTTCGGCCGAGGCGGTATTGCTCGCAACGGCGGCCCTGCTTTCGGTTTTTCTGCGCGCCTTTGCCCGCAGCTTGAAAGACCTAAAAACAGCGTTGACCCGAACCGCTGACTTGCAATCGCAACTGCAACACGCCCAAAAAATGGAAGCGCTCGGATTGCTCGCGGGGGGCATTGCACACGATTTCAACAACCTACTGACGGCTGTCGCGGGCTACGGTTCATTAATTTCCAATTCTCGCGATCCCGACACGCGAGATCTGGGTTCCGAAATCATCGCCGTCCAGGAACGCGGGTCAGCTCTTGTGCGGCAGTTGCTGGCCTTTGCCCGGCAGGAGATAACCCGACCTCGACCGATCGACATCGCCTCGACCACGATGGAAATGGCAACTCTTGTCAATCGATTGCTTGGGGAACGCATCACGCTCAGCCTCAACATTGGAAAGATCTGCCCGATCCTGGCGGATCCAGGCCAAATCGAACAAGTCATCCTGAACCTTGCAGCCAACGCGCGCGACGCCATGCTTGAGGGCGGCACGTTTACCATCAGTTGTGAAACTGACGACAAGGAGGTGGTGCTTTCGCTCACCGATACCGGCAGCGGCATGGACGACGAAACGCAAAAGCGAATCTTTGAACCGTTTTTCACCACCAAAGAACGCGGACGGGGTACTGGACTTGGCCTTTCAACGGTCCACGGCATTGTCGGTTCCTCGTGCGGCACCATCACCGTTACCTCGAAGGTTGGACAGGGTACCCGGTTCGAGATCGTCTGGCCCCGCACCGAACAACCCCTCGATCAAATAACGCCAGCGCCGACCGGATCTATCGTCATGGGCCGCGGACGAAAAATCATCGTGGTCGAGGACAACGACAGTGCGCGCGCCGTGGTTCGACGCATCCTCGATCAGGCAGGCTTCACGGTATCCGTAGCACGGGATGGCGAAGAAGCCCTTTCGCTTATCCAGAAGGTGCCCGGACCACCTGATCTATTCCTGACCGACGTCGTTATGCCCGGCATGACCGGACCACAACTGCTCCGCAAGGTTCGCGAGCGTTGGCCAAACCTTCGCTTTTTGTTCATGTCGGGCTATCTGGGCGACATCGCGCAAGAGCACGAGTTTGATCCGACAACCGATCTCATCACAAAGCCCTTCACGCCGGAAATGCTGCTCGAACGCATCGAGTCCCGGATGCGCGCCGCCTGACTATTCGGGAATAGGCCACGTGCAGGTGGATGCGTTGCACCCGGCCTGTCCATCGCACTGTTCCTCGTGACCGGATTGAATGCGGCCGTCTCCACAATACGGCCCCAGGGTACACAACGTCGTACAGGTATTGATACCGTACGGACTGGCCTGGTTGACCGCACTGCCAAGATCACACGCCTCGGCACCGCTCTTCTTTCCATCGCCACAATAGTCAGCCAATTGACAGGTTGCAGTGCAGGTGCCGTAGCCGCCATCATTTTGCCCATTGTCACATTGCTCCCCAGA
>JAYUPZ010000292.1:0-3987 GCA_043759805.1 Myxococcales bacterium
TACTTCCTATCAGAGGGTGGAAGGCGTTCAAGCGCGGCGCCCTATTTGACGAAATGCCGCCTGCTGACCCCCTCCAGTACACCCGCCGCTACGAGCGCCCGCGACCACTCGCTAAATCGCGTGATCCCTGAGTAAAACAACAACAACTGTTCCTCGCGTACGGATGTGGCGTTCAATGGCTTTCCCTCGGCTGCTCGTTCTTGGATCCCTGCGATGATTTGCTTTCGCTTGAGAGCAGCCTGGTGAACGCGTTTCGGCCAGTGCTTGATCTTCGCCTTTTGAATTGCCTTGTCGACACTGCCAAAGCAACGCAACAACGGCATCAGAAAATGTTGCTTATAGATTTCGCTCAGGGTCAATTCTGGCTCCCGCTCGGCCAGGTCGCGAAGCAGTTGAATCACCTCCTCGGGCTCATAGCGCGCGCGTGTCAGGCGAATCGTTGCGTAGTCGTATCCAGCTGCTTCAACGGCCTCCTTCCAGCTTCCGAAATGTTTAATACCCGCCTTTTTTAGTGACATCGGCGCCTTGCTATACGCAATCGACTCACCCTCGGCATAACGCTCGTGGATGGTCGTCACAACCAGTTCTTCATCCCACTGTTGTCGTTCACCCTTGCGCCTGAGCGGCTCCGGTACGCCCGCGATTCGGCGCGCCTGAACGATGCTTCCGAAGTAGTTGCGAATCGCCCCTCCCAGATCGAATCGACCGGCGGTCGCCAGGGCCATGTAGCTGATCTCGATCCCGCTTCGCGAAAGCGTTCGAATCTCGTCAACCACGCTTTCCTTTGACCACCGGTAGTTGCTCGGCGGCCGGGGTATTCCCGCCGCCTGTCGTGCGGCATCAAGATTTTCAAAGTAGCGCGATATTGCAAGCCGAAGTCCATGCGGTATTTCCCTGACACCCGCCGGTCGACCCAGATCCTTCTGAAATTTTTTTAAGGACGAGACGACCGCCGATTTCTTCATATCGCCCCAACGAAGATTTTTGTCTCCGGAGCGCGCCCTGACAATTTTGCCGGATACAGCGGACTGCTCCTCGCCCGGCACTTCAAGATCGATCGGCCGTTTTCCCCATATCGGCTCACCTGTCTGCGGGTGGAAATTCAGTTTCGCATGGTCGCCGCGCAACGCAATCGACCTGGCATCGTGCGCCCTGGCCGCCACGAGCTCGTCGCCGAAATAACCGAGGTCGTGCCTTTTTCCTGCATGGATAAGCTTGACCTTCCATTTGCCCCGCTTCGCAACGTATGACACGCCAAGATATCGACTGCTGGCGGTCGTCTTCGAGCGCCTCCGTGCTTCGGCGCGCAACGAAGGTCCATCTGCAGGCGTCAGACGGCGTTCCGGGAAATTGAGGGCAATTTTCTCGTTGACGTAGAATCGTGCAGCGCGATCAAAGGCCACGGCGGCCTCGTCCTCGGTTTGCCATGCGCCGAGATTGATCATGTCGTTTGCGACGGAGATGGCAGCCACCCACGGCCGATATTTGGCCGACACCCGGGTGACGCCTCGGTACTTGCTTAAAGGCGGCTTGCGCGAATCGTCTGGCATGTCTCTTGTTTCGTAGCACCGCTTGTCAGAAAACTCCACCGGGAAGTGGCAACCCTCGTACAACACGTACCTTCCCGCAAGCCTTTCGGTGAGGCGCATTTGTCAAGATCCGCGAAACCTCCCGACCGTCCCAAGCGGGAGCCACGTGGTACGATACGCAGAATCGCAGCACCGGCCCACCGCAGACAATCCGGCGCTCTTCGCCGCGGGACCGGCGCCCCACAGTCCGAGGAGGAGCGATTGCCCACCGAAATTGAACGACGGCAGAAACCGTAGGACTATCTGTTCTGAATGCTCAATTCCGTGGCATCATGGGGGCGGACCAAAATATGAAAATTTTCCGAGGGCATATTCAGCTGGTTTGTTTGACCCTTCTTGTCGCATGCGTGGACCCGGTCCCGCTTCAAACGGATGGGAACGGTGGCGAACAAGGTTCGATGACCACCGGTGGCAAGGGCGGACAGTCGCGAACGGGAGGTGGCGGGCCGGGTGGTGTCGGAGTGGGCGGCGGCGGGGCAGCCGGTTCCGGAGTGGGCGGTAAGGGGCCGAGCGGTGGCGGGCCGGGCGGCAGCGGAGCAAGCGGTGGCGGCCCGGGTGGACAACCGGGAATTCCCCTTCCGCCCGTCGCACCCATGGGTCCGAGAGCTCTGTCGCAGCGAGAAATCGCCAACACCTTTCAGACGCTTACAGGTGGTACGTTTCGTGCATTAAAAGAGGCGAGAACACCGCCGTTAGGATGGATGCAATACGATCGGGATCCATCGGTTGGCTTCATCGATCACCAAACGTTCGAGCTGCGATGGGAATTGGCTGCCAAGTTTGCGCCAAGCGTCCTCATGAATGCGAATCTTCCTCAAAAATGTGACGCGTTCGATTCTGGAGGAATGAAGTGTTACGATTTGGCCATCCGGACGCTGATTCCGCTCATCCTTCGTCGTGAATCGAGCGAACCGATGGTCCAATCACTCATTGCTTTTGCCAAAACGCTTGACTCCGTGGCACCCGCAGCGGCGCTTTCGACCCTGGTCGCAACCATGTTGCGATTGCCGGAGTTTCTGTTCATCACGCATCACGATCGTGGTGGCGACGGTCCACGTGGCAATCCCTACCTGTCAAAAATGGATCTGGCGACACGCCTGTCATTCCTTATTACCGGAACGACGCCAACGGTCGACTGGACAGCGACCTTCGATGGCAGCCCGCAAAACCTTTCCTCGGTATCGCGCGATTTGTCTGCCAAGTCCGGAGGCGGACTCGAATCATTTTTCGAGCAATGGTTCCTGATTGATAGGGTGCTGTTCGCCGCAAAAGACCCCAGGCTGTTCCCAAAGTGGGAAGCCGAAAAGGCGTCGGTACTCGCGGAGGGAATCGCCTTTTTGTCGAAAAATGGATTCTCCAACGAGAATTCTTTCTGGCCGGATCTCTTGACGTCTCCCGTCGGAGACGACCGACGCGGCTTCCTGATGCAACGCTGGTTTCTCGCAACGCATGCGGGGAGTGTCGAAGCCTCGCCCACCCAACGCGGCATGTTCATTCGTGATCGGATCCTGTGTGAACCAACCCCCCCACCGCCGCCGGATTTCCTGCCGGTAGTCCCCGGTCCTCAAAATACAAATGCCACGTACCGAGAACGACTTGCATCGGTGACGGGAGGAGGTTGCGCCGGCTGCCATCAAATGATCGACCCTATCGGGTTTGGGCTCGAGCACTACGACGCCGCTGGCCTGTTCCGAACAATGGATAACGGAAAACCGATTGATGCCTCCGGCCATATTGCACTCGACAGCAACATCAGAATGTTCAATGGCGCTAACGAACTCGTCACCGCGCTCGCCGGTATGCCAGAGACCGGCGTATGCTTCGTGCGCAACTTTACGTCCTTCGTATTCGGCTATTCGGCCAACGTTCAAAACGATGAGCTGGTGACGGCACTGGCCGCGGCCCTGGCCACCAATCTCGGTGCAAGGACCCGACTACGAGACATGCTTCAACTTGTTGTGACGAGCGTTCCGTTCCGGACGATCGAAGCGAAAAACATCTTTCCAGAAAGATCTTGGCCGAGGCCCAACACCGTGCCGCAACCAGGCAAGCTGGATCTGGCGTCCATGGAATACGTGTTGAACCAGTTTCGGGCGTTCCAAGAAACAGCCCGATCGCACCCTATCGTCATGCAGATCGACAATCACATCGAACGCCTTCGCGAAATGGAAAGAAGGCTTTCAGTACAGTAGATCCAAGTGTCGAACCCACCATGGCTGAAGCCCTCAAGACCTTTTTCTCCCCGGCCTTAATCCGCAGGCTTGCAAAAGAAATCGAGCAGGTGGAGGCGACCTTTCCTTCCCGCGCTTTCATCAAACAAGCCAGTGCAGGTCTTGATGCGTTGGCGCTGCTCGATCGCGGCAAGCAGATCGCCCACGCACTGGGTTGTCACTTGCCG